>JANLXV010000180.1:0-2133 GCA_031365305.1 Chitinophagaceae bacterium | reverse complement strand
GCTGTTGAATTTTATAAGACAGCTTTTGATGCAGTGGAAGTAATGTGCATGACCAGTCCCGATGGTAAAGTGGTCGCTGAACTTTTAATTGGAAATGTTCATTTTTTAATTGCAGATGAAGCGCCTGAGTATAATAACTACAGCCCTGAAACGCTTGGCGGCACAACGATAAGAATGGGCTTGCATGTTAATGACCCTGACGCCGTAGCTGCGCAGGCAATAAGGGCAGGCGCTACAGAAATTTATCCTGTAGCTGACCAGGATTATGGTTACCGGCTTGGCCGGATAGTTGATCCATTCGGACATCATTGGGAAATATTTAGGCCCCTGAATACCTGAAAATATTAAGTCGCAAAATGCCCCTGATTTGTCGCAGTAAGCGCCTGTACTTCATTTATGAAGCAGATAAATTTGTGTAGATAATTAAACAAATTATTAGATAACTATCAAAAACAAATTTTATGTCTACAGTACAAAAAATCACTTCAAACTTATGGTTCGATAACCAGGCAGAAGATGCCGCAAAATTTTATGTGTCCGTTTTTAAAAATTCATCTATTGGCAAAACATCCTATTATGGTAAAGAAGGTTTCGAGATACATGGCCGGCCTGAAGGTAGCGTGATGGTTATAGAGTTTGAATTAAATGGCAGCAGCTTTGTTGGTCTCAACGGAGGTCCTCATTTTAAATTTAATGAAGCGGTATCATTTATTGTGAATTGCGAAACACAGGAGGAGATTGATTATTATTGGAATAAGCTTACCCAAGGTGGCGATGAAAAAGCGCAGATGTGTGGCTGGCTTAAAGATAAATTTGGTTTATCGTGGCAAATTGTGCCGGTGCAGTTGAGCGAAATGATGATTGATGCTGATAAAGAAAAAGCCGGAAGGGTAATGAAAGCTATGCTGCAGATGCACAAGCTTGACCTGCCGGCATTACAGAAAGCTTATAATGGTTAAAGATTTTGATGTTCACATTAAATTTAAAACGTCCTGTTGCCGGAACGTTTTTTACGTGTAGTAAACAGGTGTACATTCCGGGCTTAATAATTCATAGCTTCGGCCATATAACTATGCCATGAATGAATTTTCTCTCAGCTTGCCAGGTGCTTATAATCTTATTAATGAAGCCACAAAAAAATCCGGCTTCACCATGGCCTCAGATGTATTAACTGGTTCATTGCTTCGTACACTTGCGGCCACAAAGCCAGCAGGCAAATTTCTTGAATTGGGCACAGGCACCGGGCTTTCTACATCGTGGATATTAGATGGCATGGATAATAATTCTTCGTTAATATCATTAGATAATGAATCCTCTTTTTTACAAATTGCCAGGAATTTTTTGGGCAATGATGAACGATTAAATTTAATTATGAGTGACGGTGGTGAATGGGTTCAGAATAATCTCCTGAAAAAGTTCGATTATATTTTTGCTGATACATGGCATGGCAAATATTTAATGCTTGATGAAGTGTTAGCCATGCTCAACAAAGGTGGATTATATATTATTGACGATATATTACCGCAACCCAACTGGCCTGAAGGGCATCAAGAGAAAGCCATTGCATTGTCAAATTTTTTATCAGGAAGAGAAGACCTTTTTATAACGCCGCTGGATTGGTCAACAGGAATTATTATAGCCGTAAAAAAATAAAGCAGTTGCATCATGAATTTGGATAGCGATGCATAATTTACAAAAATTAGTATCTTCTAAATTTAAGAGGGTTTAATACTATTACAAACCCATATATTTGAAAATGCCTGAAAGTTGCTATGCGCAGGTAAAATTGCCAATGCTTTTAAAAGCATGTATTGAGTAACCCATCTTCAAAATTAATTGCAGTGAAAAAAATTCTGATTGTTCTTGTTCTTCTTGCCCCGGTAATAGTATTTGCTCAAACAAAAAAATACCCTGTAATTGACATCCCCTTTAAAAAATTTAAACTTGATAACGGGCTTACATTGATAGTACATGAAGATCATAAGCTTCCCATAGCTTCATTCAATATCTGGTATCATGTGGGCAGTAAAAATGAGAAGCCGGGTAAAACAGGTTTTGCCCATTTGTTTGAACACATCATGTTTACGAGCACCGAACACTGGAGCAATTTTGATGAAGTATTGCAAACCGTTG
>JANLXV010000431.1:0-9746 GCA_031365305.1 Chitinophagaceae bacterium | reverse complement strand
TTGAAATTGCAGGCGCTTTTAGTACATATTATTTTGGAAATACTTAATAGAATAACAGTATGGCATTTTATAAAATAAAACATATCACCAGGTATTCTTATAGTTCCCCGGTTATTGATTGCACCAACCAGATCATGCTTTACCCGGTGATAGATAGCCTGCTTGAAGTGAGAAAGCATGAGATTAGGATATCAAATAATCCCGCAGTTGAAATTTTTGCAGACTACTTCGGCAACTATACCGGCATGTTCTCTATTATTAAGCCGCATTCAGAATTGTTGATTGAGTCAGAGGTGGAAGTAGTTACCAAGCCAATCATAATGCCATTAGATGATACGCCTGCGGAAGATCAATGGAAATTTCTTGAAGCGATTACTTACCAGTTGGAATACATGGATTTTCTTACAGAAGAACACAGTTCATCACAGGAAGACATAAAAAATACTTTGCAGGAATTAATCTCACACAACCTGTCGCCGCTTCAAAATGGTATTCAACTCTCAGAATATATTTATAACAATTTTGTTTACCAAAAAGGGATTACCAGCGTAGAAACAAGCATTGATGAAGTGTGGAAGCTTAAAGCCGGCGTTTGCCAGGATTTTGCTCATATATTATTGGTGCTTTTAAGAATGGTCCGTATTCCTGCTAAATACGTGAGCGGTTATATTTGCCCGAAAGATAAAGAGATGAGAGGAGAAGGCGCCACACATGCCTGGGTGGAAGCCTATATTCCGCATTATGGCTGGCTGGGGTTAGACCCTACGAACAACTGCATTGTAAATGATCAGCATGTAAGGTTAGCTGTTGGCCGCAATTTTTCTGATTGCACACCTGTAAAAGGCACTTATAAAGGCTCAGGCCAGCATATACTTGAGGTATCAGTAGAAATAAAAAACGGCAGCAATATAAAAAGCGCTGAAAAACAGGCCCAGCCTAAGTTTTCTTACCAGGCAAAAAACCCCGGCGAGCCTTTAAATTCCTACCGTCATTACCTGGAAATTCAGCAGAAACAACAACAACAATAGCGCTTGCCTGGCGGGCATTTAAAATTGCGCATCTATTCAATTAACGGTTGCCAATCTTTTATAAAGTATTTTTGGTTGAAAAGAACCTTGACAAAGGTTGTCCACCCTGCGAACAACCCGGAAATTCAGCAACGGCAATAATAGTACTTGCTTGCTTGGTTGTTGAATATAATTGTATTATTTAGTGCTTAATTTATCATTCAACCCAAGCAAATGTACCCAACCCTTCTTACCGCTTTAGAAACTAATATTTTTATTATTACTATTAACAGGGCCGATAAATTAAATGCCATTAATAAACAAATGATGGCTGATCTTAATGCTGTAATGGATGTGGTAGATGCTAATCATGATATAAGAGCAGTAATACTTACCGGTGCAGGTACCAAAGCATTTGTGGCCGGTGCCGATATCAGTGAATTTACTTCGCTGGACAAACACACGGGTATGGCTTTGGCGAAATTTGGCCAGGATACATTTTGCAAAATTGAAGAATGCCGCAAACCGGTAATAGCGGCAGTTAATGGCTTTGCCTTAGGTGGTGGTTGTGAATTGGCTATGGCCTGCCATTTGCGTATAGCCAGCGACAATGCAAAGTTTGGTCAACCGGAAATTAATCTTGGCCTTATACCTGGCTATGGGGGCACTCAACGCCTTACCAAACTAATAGGCAGGGGCAGGGCGTTAGAATTTATTCTTACCGGCAACATGCTTGATGCACAAGCTGCCTTAAGCCTTGGCCTGGTGAATTATGTGGTGCCGCAGCAAGACCTGTTATCTAAGGCTAAAAGCCTGCTTGATGAGATAAATACTAAAAGCCCGCTTGCTATAGCTATGGCCATTGATGCAGTAAATCATGCAGGCACGGGCAGCCGCGGTTACGAAAATGAAATATTTGGTTTTGGAGAATGCTTTGCATCTGAAGATATGAAGGAAGGCGCTGAAGCATTTCTTGAAAAAAGAAAACCGGTTTTTAAAGGCAAGTGATCGGGTCACTGGTCACTACTCAAAATATTTTAAAATGGTTTGATGACTTATTATCAGAATTGGTTCTCAGAACAAAATTATAATAATAAGCCCTTTAGAAAAAGATAGGCTACTGAAAAATAAATAACAAGGCCTGTTACATCTACAAGTGTTGCAACAAATGGCGCAGAACTCACTGCGGGGTCAGCACCAAGCTTTTTTAATATTATCGGCAACATCGAGCCACTTAATGTGCCCCACAGTACTACACCGATTAATGACACGCCAACGGTAAAGGCTATATACATAGAATAAACGCCATATACCTGCGGAAATATTTTTGACCAGATCATTACTCTAAGAAAACCTATAAAACCCAACACACTGCCGAGCAATAAGCCAGAGGTTAATTCTCTCCTGAAAACACGCCACCAATCTGCAATACTTATTTCGCCTACGGCCATTGCCTGAATGATTAATGTTGAGGCTTGCGAACCGCTATTGCCGCCGCTTGATATAATAAGCGGTACAAACAAAGCCAGCACAATAGCCTTGGCTATTTCATCCTGGAAAAAACTCATGGCGGTTGCCGTAAGCATTTCGCCAATAAATAACACTACCAGCCAAGTGATCCGTTTTTTGAATAATTTAAAAATCGGCATATCAAGATAAGGCTCATCCAGGGCCTCGGTACCACCAATCTTTTGAATGTCTTCACTAAATTCTTCATTGGCAATCCAAAGCACATCATCAATAGTTACAATACCAAGCAATACATTATTATCATCAGTAACCGGCAAGGCTACACGGTTATTCATCTTAAAAACTTCATTGGCAATTTCCTGGTCATCATTTGCTTTTAAAGCAATCACCCGTCCATCCATTAATTGGGCAACTTTCGCCTCAGGTTCTGATAAAATAAATTCTCTTATCCGTATATCGTCGAGCAACTCACCTTTTTGGTTGATTACATATATAACATCAATGGTTTCGCTGTTCTTACCAATTCTGCGAATGGTTTCCAGCACCTGTTTTACGGTGTTATTTTCATACACATACACATAATCCGGCGTCATTAAACGGCCAACACTATTTTCAGGATAGCCAAGCAGGGAAAGGGTTATACGCCTTTCGGCCGGGTTAAGGGTTTTGATCAGTTCTCTTACAACTTCATTGGGGAGATCTTCTAAAAAGGACGTCCTGTCATCAGGCGGCAGTTCATTTAACAGCTCCGCTATTTTTGAGGGCGGTAATTCATTGATAATATTTTTTTGCGTGGCATGTTCAAGTATTTTAAAAAGCCCGGCAGCACGATGTATAGATAAATGAGAAATAACATAGGATGAATATTCTTCATTATCATATATAAGATCTGCAACGTCACTGATATTCTGCTCATCTAAAAAGGCTTTCATCGCTTCTTCATTATTGAGCGCCAGCAACTCATCAAACTGGTATTGTACTGATATTTTTTCTATTTCTGACGACATGATTTTCTGCCCCGGCTTGATTTTACATTAGTTTGCAAAGTAATTTATTTTTAATTCAGTCATTCCCGCTGCATGATTATTAATGGCCTGGTAATACAATCTATTCCTTTAAAAGGCAAAGGCGTATTTACTGTGAACCGTATTAAAAAGAACAAGCTTATTGAAAGGTCGCCCGTTATTGTAATGCCTGCCGAACAGAGAATTTTACTGGATAAAACGCTGCTGCATGATTATATATTTGAATGGGGCATTAATAAAGATAAATGTTGTATGGCCCTTGGCTATATTTCAATTTACAACCACAGTTACAACAGCAACTGCGAATATTGTATGGATTATGATGAAGGTTATATTGAAGTAAAAACCGTAAGGGATATTGCAGCGGGAGAGGAGCTATGCATTAATTACAACGGCGACTGGAACAATACTTCAAAAGTTTGGTTTGATGTAACATAATATGAAATAAAAAAAGCCTTGAATATATCAAAGCTTTTTATAGTGGGTTTTAAATTGATCAGAATAACCTTTCATTTGGCGTGCGAACACCGCTTAAACGCAGGTACACCGTGGTTTGCCCACGATGGTGCGTTTGGTGTTCAAAGGCTTTCATCAGCCAGCCAAGCCTTGTAGCGGTTACGGTTTGCCCCATGTTAAAGCTTACCGGTTGCAGCAGTGTGTTTGCCGGAATATTTTTAACAGCATTTATGGCATAGTCATAAGCAGCCGTAACAAAGTACATCACTGAATCTGCGCTTTGTGCTGAAGTTCTTTGCTCAAGGCCGGGGCCCCCGGATAATTTAGCGCCTGTGCCGGTTGAGATTAAAAACATATTAGCTTCAGCAATGTGCAACATTTGCTGCGCAAAACTTCTTACACTGTCCGTAGCTTTAAACGAATATTTGGCTGCCGGCATAGCCTTTAAATAATCTTGGGTGTAAGATTTGGCTCTTTCCCAATCCTGAACTAACATAGCCTTAATGGAATCCACAGGAATGGAAGCCTGTGCAATGCCTTTGCTGATCGGTAACACAGTTATCAACAAAAGGAAGGTAACAGCGTATAAAAGTTTTTTAGTCATAATAATTTTTTTTCAAAATACAATATTTAAAAGTCACCCTAAATTATTTAAAGTTTAGCTTCTTACGTTATTTATTTTAACCATGTAATTATTGAATGAGTAAAATAGTTATGGCCTGGGAATGTCATTTCCATAGCCATAAATACAGGCAGCCGCGACGCAACGCAAAGTGCTTAGTGAAGCTTAGTGCCTTAGTGGGTTACGCATAAGTTTGAAATGCCCAAAGCAATTTGACGCTCTGATAATAGCAGGCATTAATTTTCATAAAACTGCAAACGCTGCCTTAGTGAAATAACTTCATGCTGAAGGTCTTTTATTTTTTGCAGCATATAGTTAATTACTTCAATACCTTCAAGATTGATATCAAGCTCATAGTACAGCCTGGCAAATTTTTCCAGTTCGGCAAGCTTTTCTGTATTGATAAAGCGGTTATGTTCAATAATAGTTATTTCAACAAGGCCAAATTCCTGTAACGAACTAATAAAAGAATCTTCAACATTATAATACCTGCAAAATTCTGCAGCCGGTATTAAACGGTCGGTTGTCATATTGTTGTTTTAAGAAAGGTTAGATAATTCAATAAACAATTCTTTCTGGCGCTCGTTCAAATGTTTTGGAATTAGAACTTCATAAGTTATAAACAGGTCGCCGAATTTTCCATCTTCTTTATACACGGGAAAGCCTTTTCCTTTTAATCTTGTTTTTGTACCGTTTTGCGTTTCAGGCGCCACTTTAAGTTTTACTTTACCGTGCATGGTGTCAACATTTACTTCGCCACCTAATACCGCCGTATACAAATCAATTTTTATGGTAGAATGCAGATCATTTTTATCCCGGCGGAACCGGGTATCATTTTCAATAACAAAAGTTATATAGAGGTCTCCTTTAGGCCCGCCATTAACACCTTCGTTGCCTTGCTCTTTAAGTTTTATTACCTGCCCGTTTTCAATACCGGCGGGTATGGTAAGTCTTATGTTTTTACCATTAACGGTAATAGTTTTTTTATGGTTTCATAAGCTTCGGAAAGCCTGATGTGTAGCTCTGCATTTAAATCCTGTCCACGGAATTTTGTTTGCCTGGAGCTTCTGCCACTACCGCCAAATAAGGACGAGAAGAAATCAGAAAAGTCGTCGCCACTTTCATTTGAAAACGAATAATCGTGACCGCCACCGCCAAAACCGCCGGGTTGTTGCCGGGTTTTTTCAAACTGGTCTGCATGTTTCCAGTCTTTACCATACTGATCATACTTTTTTCTTTTCTCCGGATCGCTTAATACCTCATTAGCTTCGTTAATCTGTTGAAATCTTTTATGCGCTTCTTTATCATTGGGGTTTAAATCAGGGTGATGTTTGCGGGCAAGTTTGCGGTAGGTGCTTTTGATTTGCTCTGCAGTAGCATTTTTATCAAGACCTAAAATTTTATAATAATCCACATATTCCATATTATAGAAGGCTCATTAAAAGTGAAAGATAAAGTTAGGGACATTTTAAAATCATGCTGGCAATTGATCTTTAATAGTAGAAATTGCACCACACCCTGACAAAATTTTTAAAGAAAATTATATAAACAAAAAACTATGTATATAAGGTGTTGTGCGGCATGATTTTTTCTCTCGTGATAAAAAATAAAAAACATAGTATGGAAAAATTAATAGACCTCCGTGATTTGCTTAAACATGAAATTCTTGACTTGCATTCTGCAGAAGAGCAGATAATAGAAGCTCTGCCGGCAATGATAGAAAAAGCCAATAACACCGCTTTGAAATCAGCCTTAAATGAACATCTTAAAATTACTGAAACTCATAAAAAACGGCTTGAAGAGATACAGGCACAAATGGGTGAAGCAGAAAATGCGGGTGGGGAAAAGGACAATGCAGAAGAGGGTGAGAGAGAAAATAAAAGGCCTGGATTTTTTTCAAGATTGTTTAGTGGCGGAGGTACTAAATGCCGTGGTATGGAAGGGTTGATAACTGAAGGCAATAAAATGATGGGTGAAGACATGAGCCCTGAAGTTTTAGATGCTGCCATTATTGCCAGTGCGCAAAAAATTGAACATTATGAAATTTGTGGTTATGGCACTGCGAGGGCTTATGCGAGGGAACTGCAGTTGTCAGATATTTCAAACATGCTTACCCAAACACTTAATGAAGAATATACGGCCGATGATCTTTTGACGCAGCTTGCGGTGGGCAAATTAAATATTGAAGCTGAGTTTGCAGAGGATACTGAAAATGGCAAAAAAGGGAGATCATTAAGAACCTCATCGCCTGCGAAAAAAAATGAAGGAAGAGGTAACGGACAACAGGGCTATAAAACATCGCCGCCAAAAAAAGCAGCAGGCAGGCAAACCCCGGTAAAATTAACATCTGCTAAAACGGTCAGCCAGCAATCTTTAAAATCACGTGGCGACTCATCTTCAAAAAGCAAAAATAGAAGTGTTGCTCCATCAAAAGCAGTAGCAAAAGCGGCTGCAAAAAAACCCCCTATCAAACAATCAGCCTCATCAAAAACAAGCATAAAAAAAGCATCACCTAAAAAGGCATCACCAAAAAAAGTATCGCCTAAAAAGGTAGTGCCTAAAAAAGCCGCGGTTAAACAACAACCATCTAAAAAGGTGGCTTTAAAAAAAACTACGTCCTCAAGTAACAGTATGAATAAAACTCCGGGAAAAAAGGTA
Source organism: Chitinophagaceae bacterium (assembly GCA_031365305.1). Classification (GTDB taxonomy): domain Bacteria; phylum Bacteroidota; class Bacteroidia; order Chitinophagales; family Chitinophagaceae; genus Ginsengibacter. The sequence goes on along the minus strand of JANLXV010000431.1, from coordinate 2,508 downwards.
GCAGCAAAAAAAAGTAATATTCTAAGGATAAGAAGATAAAAATAAAACCATCAGGCTTAATTAAAAAGCCACGGGAAATTCGTGGCTTTTTTTTATGGCGATTTTAAAAAGTTGAATGTTAATGCCAGGTGTAAAAAATATTAGAGGAAAAAAGGGCGCTAAAAAAATTTATACGCATCACTTTTATTATACCCTCCTTGCCGGCGGCGATGGATTAAGAACAACTGATGCTAAGGCTATTGAACCAACAATAAGCCTGATATAACTTATACCACCTTCATCGAATTTTTCTGGCACAATAGGTATTGCAGATCCAAAAAAATTAGCCAATATTGTTTTTTCTACGGTAATATTTCCATAATTAAATTTTTGGCCTGTGTTAACTGGTATAGGGGCTGTATCAATTTTGCTTACAAACTCTACTTTATCGCCGCCGGTATTTAAATACACATTTAAATTTTCATCTGCAGGATAACATTGTAAAGTGAGTGTTTTATTCGATGGGGCATCAGCATCAACAAAGGTGTATTGAAAAATAAAAAACTTACAGCCTGGCCTGTTATAATTGTCTCTAAAAGATTGAGCATTTAAGCTTGCTCCGCTAAAGTGAAGTCTCATATAAAAAAGGTTAAATGGTTAAATGGTTAATATTTTAAGTATGCTCCGGAAAATCATGAAGCCGTATCACATCAATTAATAACTCCTCGCCGGTGGAGAAGGATTAATAACCCTTGCTACGGTAGGGCTGTTCGTAGTTTCCGCACTATATGCCACATAATTGGTATCCGCATATCGTAAAGGATACACACTCAGATCAGACGTACTGCCTTCGTCTTCATACAATTCATTTAGTATGCGTGGCGTTAAAATGTTATTTGAAAAGCGGAGTGTTTTTGTTTTCCTGAATGGGCGGTTATACAAAGGCGTAACGGGCAATAGCTCGTAATTCAGGCCCTTTTCATATCTGTAGGCTGCATAAGCAAGCAACTCAAAATTATCATCATGTTTTGAACCATCCTGTACGCCCTGTTGAAAATAAATGCCGGCAAAATCAACTTTTTCACGGGCATGTTTTACAGTGGAAAACAAAAGCCTGCCTCCATAAAACGTATTTCTCTTTCCAAAAATTCTGGACAGGAAGAAACCGATTATTGCACTTACAGCAATCGCTGAAAAGGTTTTTTCTTTCATAAAACTTTATTAAGATTAAATGTAGATGTGAAGTTTCTTCGGAGAGCAGTTATCTAATGTAAGCAGCAATCTTCAAAATTGCAAGAAGTATAACGCACCAGGCAATATTTTAATTCCCTCATAAATTGATTTGATTAAAAGCAATAGAATTAAAGTAGAAGTTTTTCCCCCTAAAGTCTATTGAATTCCCCTAAAAAATAATTTATGAATTAAAACCCTCTCCAAATATGCATGGCATAAAATATGAATTGTTTATAGCAACAAAAATTATTTATTATGACAACAAATGAAAAATTGGTCGAAGAATTAAACGACCTGATAGAAATTAATAATGATCGTATAAATGGTTATGAAAAAGCTGCTGATGAAAGCAAAGACCGTGATGTAGATCTCCAGGCTATTTTTCATAAAATGGCCGACGAAAGCAGGACTTATAAAGCAGAACTTACTGAAGAAGTAAGAAGATTAGGCGGCGACCCGGAAAGCACTTCTACTACTAACAGTGGAAAATTGTACAGGGTTTGGATGGATGTAAAAGCCATTTTCACCGGTAAAGACAGGCAGGCCATTTTAGAAAATTGTGAATTTGGTGAAGATGCTGCACAAAAAGCTTACAATATGGCCCTGGCATCTGATGCTGAAATGAGCGCTGAAACACGCAACCTGATAACCGATCAGCAATCTAAACTAAAAACATCACACGATCTGATTAAGAAATATCGTGATGCACATAAAATGGTGCATAGCTAAGAATAATCAAAGGAATTTTTACAAGCCTGGCACTGCCGGGCTTTTGTTTTTAGAGCAGTTCAAATTTATTTTTGGCAGGTTTAGCGCCATTATTAACCTTTAAACAAAATTACTATTATGAATGAGGCACCTGCTCCTGTTATATACATGCAGAAAGATACCACCGCAAACCCGGCACCTATAGGTTTGCTGGGCTTTGGTATGACGACGATCTTGCTTAACCTTCACAATGCAGGTTTTTTTGAATTGAATTCAATGATATTGGGAATGGGAATTTTTGTGGGAGGCATGGCACAGGTATTCGCAGGCTTATTGGAATGGAAAAAGAATAACACCTTTGGCACCACCGCTTTTATAGCCTACGGTTGTTTTTGGTTGTCGCTGGTGGCTTTATGGCTTATCCCGAAAACGGTAATGGGCGCAGGTTACAAATCAAGCGAAAACGCAGTAGGCTTTTATTTATTAGTGTGGGGCATATTTACATTTTTCATGTTTATAGGCACATTAAAACTTAGCAAAGCCCTGCAGTTTATTTTCTTAACCCTAACCATTTTATTTTTTCTTTTG
>JANLXV010000140.1:0-1662 GCA_031365305.1 Chitinophagaceae bacterium | reverse complement strand
TTCCAAAACTTATTTCGTGGCGGATAGGCCTTGCACTTGTGGCCGTAATAATTGTAACAGGCACTATATTTTATTCAAATTCAATAGCTAAAAAAATTGCTGTTGAGGAAAGGCGTAAGGTAAATGTATGGGTGCAGGCCCTTAAAACAAGGGCAGAAACCTCTGAACAATCTGCCCTTGATCTCACCAGCATTATCACCTCAGAAAACACAGATATACCGATAGTAGAAACTGATGAAAATGATGTACCCTTAGGCCAGGGGCTCAACCTTGATACTAATTTGATAAGAACAGATTCTTTATACCTTAAAAGAAAAGTTGCGCAATTTAAAAAAGAACATGCGCCAATATTTATTGAGATCACTAAAGAGCCGCAGATCGTTAATAGATATTACTATGGCAATTCAAAATTATTAAGGCAGGTTCAGTATTATCCCATCATACAATTGCTGGTAGTAGGCTTGTTTATTTTCCTGACGATATTTGCAATTACCTCACGAAACAAAAGCACACAAAACCAGGTATGGGCCGGCATGGCAAAAGAAACAGCGCACCAGCTTGGCACACCTATTTCTTCTCTGCAGGGCTGGGTTGAAATTTTAAAACAAAATGAAGAGGTTAGCCCTATCGTGGGTGAAATGCAAAACGATATTAACCGGCTTAACCTGATAAGCGACCGCTTTGGGAAGATTGGAAGTACACCAAAGCTTGAACCAAAAAATATTGTGGCCCAGGTTGAAACTATGATGAGCTATATAAAAAGAAGATCTTCAGATAAAATAGGTTTTGAACTGGATGTAATTGGCAGCAAGCAGAAAATGATTATGATTTCAGGGCCGTTATTCGATTGGGTTATTGAAAATCTTTTAAAAAATTCGTTAGATGCCATGAGCGGAAACGGCAATATAAAAATCAAAATAAAAGAAGATGCCGGCCATGTGATTATTGATGTTATGGATAGCGGCAAAGGCATTAGCTCCGCCAATATGAACAAAGTTTTTAAGCCGGGCTTTTCCACAAAAAAACGTGGCTGGGGTTTAGGTTTGTCCCTAAGCAAGCGAATAATTGACCAATATCACAAAGGGCATTTATTTGTAAAATCTTCAGAAGTTGGCAAAGGCACCACCTTTAGAATTGTAATGAATAAATGATTTGGGGTGAGAGGATTTATTTAATTTTACAATCCTCCTGTTAAAAACTAAATGCCCAGGTGGCGAACCTGCCTGCCGGCAGGCAGGATTGGTTGTCATAAAAGCACTTTATGTATTTTACTTATACGATTGAGAGTAAAATAAGGAATTACACTTATGTTGGCTTAACAAATAATATTGAGAGGCGATTGGCTGAGCATAATAACGGAGAAAACAGGTCAACAAAAGCTTACAGACTATTTTGCTTAGTTTTTGAGGAAGCATTTGAAACGAGAGTTGAAGCAAGAGCAAAAGAGAAATATTTAAAAACTGGAATTGGTAAAGAATTTCTCAAAAAGATAAAAACCTAAATGCCCAGGTGGCGAAATTGGTAGACGCACTACCTTGAGGTGGTAGCACTGGCAACGGTGTGCTGGTTCGAGTCCAGTCTTGGGCACTTATTGTTATTTGATTTAGGTGGCGAATCTGCTTACGGGCAGGACTGATTTAGACGCACTACCTTGAGGTGGTA
>JANLXV010000061.1:0-3811 GCA_031365305.1 Chitinophagaceae bacterium | reverse complement strand
AGACAGGACTTCGCCTTGGGCATCCAGTCGCTCGACAGCTCGGTACCAGCGTCGCGGCCTGGTTTCATCTGAAACTGTTCTCACGTCCATGTAGTCGAAGTTAGAGGCCTCGGCAGCACATTTTTGTCCTATTTCCGAGTTAAAAGCATTCCTTATTGCTTCAAGTGAGTCAAAATATAAGTTGGCTATTCTATAAGCTGAGTGTCCTGTAGTTGATGTAATCACATCATCACTTATTTCATACCTTATCAAGCCAGGTAATTGTTTGACTAACGGAACATGCACATCAAAATAAATTCCAGAAGATTTCAGCCTCCGTCGGGGTTCCGCAGTTAGCCCCCTCTACAAAGATTAAATTTCGGTTGGTGAAGATGTAAGCTTCCCTATTTTTCGTACCAATCAAAAGTATAAAATCCATTTAAGTTTTTAGTTTTATAGGGTACGGATTATAGGCTTTTGGAGGCACATAGCCTAAGGCTTTATGCGGTCTGTCATAGTTATAATCCTGCATCCATTCTTCTGCTTTTTGCCTTACTTCCCTTAGGGATGTGAACACATACACATTTAATAATTCTTTCCTGATGTTGCCGTTGCATCTTTCTACATAACCGTTTTGCATAGGCTTGCCCGGTTGTATAAACACCAGTGTTATTTTATTTTCCCTGCACCACATATCCAGCTTATGCGATATGAATTCCGGTCCGTTATCTACCCTTATCATATCAGGCAATCCTCTGAACTCTTTGAGATATTCGAGTGTTCTTATTACCCTTGTTGTTGGCAGCGATGTATCAGCTTCAATAGCCAACACTTCCCTGTTATAATCATCAATAATGTTTAATAACCTGAACTTTCTTCCATCCCACAAGGTATCGTTCATAAAGTCTATTGACCACACCTGGTTGAGGTGTTCAGGCTGATACAAGGCCTGCTTTACTCTTGCAGGCAAACGCTTTTTACTTCTCCTCCTGATATTTAAATGAAGCCCCGTATATACACGGTATACCCGTTTATGATTCCAGGCAAACCCTTTACGCCTTAATCGCTTAAAGCTTTGCCAAAAACCAATAGAAGGTCGTTTTTCCACCATCCTGTTCAAGGCATCAATTACCGGCTCATCAGCCTTAGGCTTGCGTTTATATTTTCCTGAACTGCGGGGCAGGCTTACTGCTTTATATGCCTGGCGTTGACTGATCTCATGTTCTTTTATCATGTGTTCAGCCAAGCTGCCTTTATCACCAGGCATTACAGTTTTTTTGCTACTGCATCTTTTAGCGCTTCATGAACTAAACTTAAATTGGCATACATGCGCTTCAGGCGACTGTTCTCATCTTCGAGTTCTTTTACCCGCTTAAGTTCATTGACTTCCATACCTCCGTAGCGCTGCCGCCATTTATAAAATGCTGCCGTAGTTACCTGTAACTCACGGCAAATTTCTTTAGCATCCCGGCCATGTTCATGTTCCTGGATCGCCTTTACAATTTGTGTTTCTGTGAATCTTGTTTTTTTCATATTTATCCATTTAAAGTTAAAAAGTTATTCAACTTTTAAATGGACGAACTTCGGGGAAGCTTACACACGTTAAAGTTTTTTAACGGGGGCTTTTATCGGGGCTTGCGGCTGTTGTTCTTAATGTTGTACGCATACCCTTTCTCTGTGGTCGTGTATAATGTGGGTCTGCGTCGCACCGCATGATGGTTGCCGTGTGTAGGGCAAGGCAGGCTCTTGGGCAGGTTGGCTTTGTGCGGAAGTTTGTGTTCCTGCCCATGTGACTGACTTGCAGCGTTGGCTTGTTAGGTTAGTCAAGTCGTAAGTCGCAAAATCATGTTAGATGAAACCCTATTGGACACACTCCGCTAATCTAAAGGTTGACTTTAGGCAAAGAAGATACAACGGACAATCAAGCCTTCTTAATACTTGAAAAAACTAAATCGTTCAGAAATGCAACGACCTCGGTTTCCTCTTTATTCTTTCCAAAATCTGTAAGTGAAGGGAGATTATTCATAAAAAAATTTTGAAAATGTGCCATTTCTATAATGGTTGACGCCAATGATCTTGGGTATTTGTACTTCGGACTGCACTCTAATATAATATTTCCAACTACCGCACAAAGGTCTTTGTAAGGTTTAAAAAATTGGAGCTTGTTGTCTTCGCCAACCTGTTTGGTCAAATATGCTTTCGACCCTTCTGAAATTACAATCTGATGCAACAAACCCTCATTTACATGACCCGTTAACTTATCATCCTCAACAGTCGTTGCCAATAGCTTTATAACTCTCTTTAGCCTAACAGTTGGGTCTTTAATATTATTGGTTTGGTAATTAATCTGGAATTCGAGCCAACCCCAATACCAGGCAGTTAAATAAACCAACAACTTATGCTTGTTTTCAAAATAGCGGTAAATGCCGGCTTCAGTTGTGCCAATATCCTCTGCCAATTTCTTAAACGTAAAAGCTTCAAACCCGTTTTTATCAATCAATTGAATGCTATGCTGTATAATGTTTTTTCCCAACTCCGATTGTTCAGGGTTGCGTATAAATAACGCCTGATTCATTTTTATTTGTAACTGTAATTTCATCTTCTTCTTTTAAAATAACCAAATCCTTTTGAAATGTGGCTCTGAATTAAATGCAAACATACCTAAAATATTTTTTTACAATTATTTATGATAGTAATGCTATCATTTAAAATAATATTTCTATCTTCGTCAAACAATCTAAAATTATGAGCCAGATAAACTTATTTAAAAACTTAAAGAACGATCTGCCTGCCAGTATAGTGGTGTTTTTTGTTGCGGTACCCCTATGCCTTGGAATTGCATTAGCATCAGGTGCACCATTATTTGCAGGTATAATTGCAGGTATTGTAGGCGGTATTGTGGTAGGTACAGCAAGTGGCTCACCTTTAGGCGTTAGTGGTCCTGCTGCTGGATTAGCAGTAATAGTTTTAACTTCTATTGCAACACTTGGCGGTTCGTGGACGGCATTTTTAACTGCTGTTGTTTTAGCAGGAGTGTTTCAGTTGATTTTGGGATTTGCAAAGGCTGGCTTTATTGCTTACTTTTTTCCATCTTCTGTAATCAAAGGAATGCTTACAGGCATTGGGCTGCTAATAATTTTAAAACAAATTCCCCACGCATTGGGTTGGGATAAAGACGCAATGGGGGATGATGCTTTTTTTCAGGCGGACGGACAAAATACGTTTTCTGAAATTTTCAGGGCATTTGACTTTACAACTCCTGGGGCAGTAATCATAGGAGTAATTTCCTTAGCAATTCTTATATTTTGGGGTAAAGTATTAAGCAAAAAAAATAGAATTTTTAGCATCATTAATGGACCTCTTGTGGTTGTGTTATTCGGTATATTGATGTTTAACTTATATAAAAATGGTATTCTTGATTTTAGTTTAAATACAAAACAAGTAGTAGCAATACCGGTACCAGATTCAATTTCGGGCTTCTTTGCCCAATTTACTTTCCCCGATTTTTCAGCACTTGCAAATTTTGAAGTTTGGAAAATTGCCATTGTACTGGCTATTGTTGCAAGTTTAGAAACTTTGCTTTGTGTTGAAGCCACTGACAAGATGGACCCTGATAAAAGAATCACACCTACAAACAGGGAATTGAAAGCACAAGGTTTAGGTAATGTTGTTTCAGGATTAAGAGGCGGTTTACCTGTTACACAAGTTATTGTACGAAGTACAGCAAATATTTCTTTTGGTGGGAAAACAAAATTATCTGCCATTCTTCACGGTGTTTTTTTATTACTAAGTGCTATCACTATTGCAAGTGTTTTAAATATGATACCATTAG
>JANLXV010000412.1:0-1936 GCA_031365305.1 Chitinophagaceae bacterium | reverse complement strand
CTCACCAAAGCTGGCGCACATCCCGGATATACGCAATATCCTGAGTCAGGACATTTCTCCTGGCTTGGTGCTTATAGTGACAAGCTAATGATGGAATGGCTTTTTCGGCAGCGTAAGTAATTTTTTAAAAAAAATGGAAGCAAATAGTCAAAGGCTTCTATCGATCTACTGTTTTACTACTTTGGTGAAGTTATTACTTAAGTAAAAGAATTTAAAGCGTTGGTCATAATAGATTTCATTTCCGCCTTTGTCAAAAGCGACAATACCTACTGGTTTTTCTTTGAATTTGTTGTACTCTCTTTCATGTTTAATTTTACGGTTGTTGCTTCGCAAATTATGTAAAGAAATAGTGGCTGCTTCAAGGGGTTTGTTTTTGCTTTCCGCAACACGTCCGGAATCGAAGTCTGTGGTGTCAATGCAAAAATTTTCACTGATATAAAATTTTGTACATCGCGTTGACTGGAGCCTACATAAATCCATCGGGCAATAAATAGTTTCTTTTATATTCAATAAAAAAATGAAAATATTACTTCTCTCAATAGTCTTCTCCCTGCAATGTATTTATGCAATGGCACAGAACAAAGCAATATTTACGGTGCAGGCAGATAAGCCAACTGCGCAGGTAGATAAAACCATGTGGGGGATTTTTTTTGAAGACATAAATCTCGGCGCTGATGGTGGCATCTATACAGAGCTGGTGAAGAACCGCTCTTTTGAATTTGCAAAACCCTTAATGGGCTGGACGATCAAAAGCAAAAAGGTAAACTATGGTTTTAATTTCGGCTCAGAGATCACCATCATAAATGAGGCTGCAAAAGAAGCCACCAATCCACGTTTCATGCGGGTGGTGCTTGACAGTACATTTAAAGATAGTCTCGGTCTGATCAATGAAGGCTTTCGTGGCATGGGTATTAAGAAAGATTTGCGTTATGATTTTTCTGTGCTCTATCGCCAAAAAACCAATAATGCAAAATTGCATATACAGTTAGTGAGCGAAAAAGGTGATGTAATTGGTTCAGGCATTTTTACACCAGACCAAACCGGTGATACCTGGCATAAAGGAGAAATGAGTTTTACAGCAACTGCCACTGATGCAAAAGCGCAAATCTACATTTGGTTTGAGGGCAAAGGCGTATTGGATCTTGACATGATCTCCTTGTTTCCGGGCGATACATGGAAAGGGCGGAAAGCTGGCCTGCGTGCAGATATGATCCAGATGCTCGCTGATATGAGACCCGGTTTTATTCGCTTCCCCGGCGGCTGTATTGTTGAAGGCCGCGATCTTTCACAACGCTATCAATGGAAGAAAACCATTGGTCCGGTTGAAGACAGGAAGCTTATTATAAATAGATGGAATAATGAAATTACAGGACGACCGGCTCCGGATTATTTTCAAACCTTTGGCCTCGGTTTTTATGAATATTTCCAACTGGCTGAAGACATCGGTGCAGAGCCTTTACCCATTTTAAATTGTGGTATGGCGTGCCAGTTCAATAGCGCTGAAGTGGCCAGTGTTGAAGACCTGAAACCTTTTTTACAGGATGCTTTAGACCTTATAGAATTTGCCAATGGGTCTGCTGAAACAACCTGGGGTAAGGTTCGCACAAACCTTGGTCACCCTGCGCCTTTCAATTTAAAAATGCTTGGCGTTGGTAATGAAAACTGGGGGCCGCAATACATTGAACGTTTAAAGATCTTCCAGGCGGCTATTAAAAAACAATACCCCAACATCAAGCTTGTCACCAGCAGTGGCATTGCACCAAACGGTGAGTTGTTTGATTACCTGAATGGCGAATTGCGTAAGCTTAATGTTGAACTGATTGATGAACATTACTACAGTTCACCGAAATGGTTTTTAGATAATGCCAAACGCTATGACAACTACGATAGAAAATCTGTTTCAAAAGTTTTTGTTGGTGAATATGCGGCGCAAAGC
>JANLXV010000019.1:0-1732 GCA_031365305.1 Chitinophagaceae bacterium | reverse complement strand
GGGGTTGGCGAAAAGGTGACCGACCTCCTGGTATTTAATAAAAAGGATTTTGTTGACACACTTTTTAACCTGGAGAAATAATCTCCATCATTTAATGAAAACAAAAAGTTTTAGAAAAGATAAAATAAACATCATTACACTGGGTTGCAGTAAGAACCTGGTGGATAGTGAAGTGATGAGCGGGCAACTTGTTGCTAATGATTACGACGTAGTGCATGAAAACACAAAAAGAGATCATGATATAGTTATTGTAAACACATGCGGTTTTATTGATAAAGCCAAAGAAGAAAGTGTAAACACCATACTCCAGCAGGTTGAATTAAAACGCCGTGGTAAGCTTGACAAGGTGTATGTTACCGGTTGCCTGAGTGAAAGATACAAATCGAACCTGGAGGCAGATATTCCTGAAGTTGATGCCTATTTCGGTACATTGGAATTGCCTGCTTTACTTAAAACTTTAAATGCAGATTATAGGGCAGATTTGGTTGGCGAAAGATTGTTAAGCACACCATCTCACTATGCCTACTTAAAGATAAGTGAAGGTTGCAACCGTACCTGTTCATTTTGCGCTATCCCATTAATGCGTGGCAAACATGTCAGCAGAACTATTGAATCGTTGGTAGATGAAGCTAAACGACTTGCAGACCGTGGCGTAAAAGAATTGATGTTGATTGCGCAGGAATTGAGTTATTACGGCTTAGACATTTATAAAAAGAGGGAACTTCCCAGGTTATTACGTGCGCTAGCCGATATACCGGGCATTGAATGGATAAGGTTGCATTATGCCTATCCCTCTAAATTTCCAATGGATATTATTGATGCGATTAAAGAACGGGGTAACATCTGTAATTACTTGGACATGCCTTTGCAACATGCGAGCAATAAAATGCTGCAGGCGATGAAGCGGCAGATCACCAGGGAGGAAATGGAAGACCTTATCGGCAACATTCGTTATAAAATTCCTAACATCTGTTTACGTACAACATTGATCAGTGGCTTTCCCGGTGAAACGGATGATGATGTTGAAGAATTGAAAACATTCTTATCAAAAATGCAATTCGACAGGGTTGGTATCTTTTCTTATTCTCATGAAGAAAATACCAGTGCTTACGATTTAGATGATAATATCCTGCAGGATGTTAAAGAGCAAAGAGCGCAAAGTATAATGGAATTGCAACAGGAAATCTCTTATACTAAGAACCAGGAAAAGATAGGGCAAACTTTAAAAGTTATCGTTGATAAAAAAGAAGCAGGCCGGTTTATTGGCCGTACCGAATTTGATAGCGTTGAAGTGGACAATGAAGTGATCATAAAGACATCAAGGAAATTAACTCCGGGAGAATTTGTACAGCTTAAGATTACAAATGCTTATGATTATGATTTGGAAGGTGAATTAGTTTAACAGATCTATCAACAATATTTATAGGTCGTTCTTATGTATTTTTAATGCTGATTAAAAGAACGCATGTTAAAAGTTCCATACGCTCACACGGGTTTTTTTTCACAAATCATTTTAGATTATTTAGAGCAGGCTGAAGCGCTTAAATCATTCTATGTACATAGCCGGGATATTGCTGGAATTGAACAGGCTATAGAGCAAAGGAAGAGGTATAATACAGACAGGGGGCTTATTTCAGATGTTTTACTAAAACAATATCAAAGTGCAGATACTTCTGCTAAAGTGCTGGCAAATATAGAATTGCTTAAGCAGGAAAACACGTTCACTATCTGT
>JANLXV010000610.1:0-5731 GCA_031365305.1 Chitinophagaceae bacterium | reverse complement strand
TGCTGCAATTGTAAATATTTTGGGTGAAGAAAATTATACCGGCGAGGCCAGCTATAGGGGCATGTCAGATGTTTTAAAGATGGATAATGTGTTCGTTCATATTTACGGAAAGCGAGAAACGAAACCCGGTCGAAAAATGGGCCATGTGACTATTTTGAGTAATGAAAAACAGGAACTACTTCACACAGCCAATAAGATAAAACACACATTGAAGGTGATTTGTAATGACTGATATCGGCTGAATATTTGCTGTTTAATTTATTTCATGTCTAACTTAATTTCCACTGCAATATCTAAACAATTATAAAGTCTAATCTATTACTGTAATTTTTCATGCAAAGATTTCTATACCTATATTCCTGTCTTTTTATTGCCTTGCTTTCTGTATCCTGTGGTGGAAAAAAAGATAATGTGATTAAGCCCGGCGCGCAGGCACCAAGGCCACAACAGCGTGTTGATGCCGTTGTGGTTACACCTCAAAAAATTACTGAGAACATAGAAATTCCGGGCAATCTCCTGGCATCGGAAACAACAGAGATACATCCTGAAGTTTCCGGCAGACTTACAATGCTGAATGTGCGTGAAGGTGATAATGTGAGTAAAGGCAGCATCATTGCAAAATTGTATGACGCAGACCTGCAGGCGCAATTAAAAAAATTACAGGCCCAACTTAACATTGCTAACCAAACCTCAACCCGGCTTGAACAGCTTTTAAAAATCCAGGGTATAAGCCGCCAGGATTATGATCTTGCCGTGTTAAACTCAAATAACATTAGTGCTGATATGGATATTGTAAGAACCAATATCAGCCGAACAATTATCCGTGCGCCTTTTTCAGGCAAGCTTGGTCTGAAAGAAATTAGTGTCGGTGCTTATGTTACACCTCAAACCATAATTACAGTCATCCGTAAAACCAGTGATCTGCGTTTAGATTTTACCATTCCCGAAAAATACATCAGCGAAGCAAAAGAAGGTAATCCGGTATTGTTTACTGTTGAAGGCAGCCCCACAAGATATGGCGCTAAAATATTGGCGACAGCATCTGGAATCACTGAAAACACAAGAAGTTTAAATGTGCGGGCCACAGTTACTTCAAAAGATGCAGCCTTAACGCCGGGAGCATTTGCAAAGGTAATGTTGAATTTTGCGCCTGATTATACAGCGTTAATGGTGCCGTCACAATCTATAATTCCGCAGGCCCGTGGAAAAAAAATAATTGTATTCAAACAGGGTGTGGCAAAATTTATTGAGGTAACAACCGGTGTCAGAGATTCGGCCAATGTACAGGTTCTGTCCGGCTTAAGTGCCGGCGACACCATCGTTATAACAGGCCTGATGGGTATAAAACCCGATGCAAAAATCATCATTAATAAAATAATAAATACCATGACGCCTGTCGCCGATACTTCTGAATAAACGCCAGGCTGTATAGCATCAACATCTAAAAAAATTGAGTCTATAATGAACATCTCAGAATTAAGTTTAAGGCGCCCTGTGTTGGCAATTGTCTTAAATCTAACCATTGTATTGTTCGGTGTTATTGGGTTTAAATTTTTGGGGATTAGAGATTATCCTGCCATTGATCCGCCTAACATAAATGTAAGAACGTCTTATGGCGGTGCCAATCCTGATATTATAGAAACGCAAATAACAGAACCTCTTGAAAAAGCGATTAATGGTATTGCAGGTATAAAAAATATTACTTCTTCCAGCAACGCAGGTTCCAGTAATATTAATGTAGAATTTGAATTAAGTGAAGACCTTGAGGCTGCAGCAAATGATGTAAGAGATAAAGTATCACAGGCCGCACGTTCGCTGCCTACGGATCTTGAAGCGCCGCCGGTGGTATCAAAAGCTGATGCCAGTTCCGATGCTATTATTTCAATGACCGTTCAAAGTAATACCCGTAACCAGCTACAGGTAACAGAATGGGCTAATAATGTTTTGCTGGAAAGGCTTCAAACCATTTCAGGTGTTAGCGGCATACAGATTTGGGGTGAAAAAAGATATGCCATGCGGATTTGGTTTGACCCTGAAAAATTATCAGCTTATGGCCTTACGCCAAATGATGTGCAAAACGCATTGACGAGAGAAAATGTAGAACTGCCCGCAGGTAAAATTGCCGGCAATGCCACGGAGCTTGCTGTAAGAACATTCGGACGATTAAATACGGAAGAAGAATTCAACAACATCAGCCTTAAAAATGAAAATGGCGCTAATGTGCGCATAAGAGATATTGGTCACGCTGTGCTTGGCCCAGAGAATGAAGAATCACAATTACGTGAAAGCGGTATTCCAATGATAGCACTGGCGTTGGTTCCACAGCCTGGGTCAAACTATGTGGCTATATCCAATGAATTTTATAAACGGTTTGAGCAGATCAAAAAAGAAATGCCCGCTGACATCAAGCTCAACATTGCCCTTGATCAAACCAGGTTTATTAAAAAATCTATTTCAGAAGTTGAGGAAACATTAGCCATTTCTCTTGTGCTCGTTATACTGATTATCTATTTATTTTTCAGAGATTGGCTCATTGCCTTCAGGCCGTTAATTGATATACCGGTTTCTTTAATTGGTGCATTTTTTATAATGTACTTATTTGGCTTCACGATAAATGTATTAACACTTTTAGCCATTGTACTAGCAACGGGTTTGGTGGTTGATGATGGCATTGTAGTTACTGAAAATATTTATAAACGAATGGAGGCCGGCATGGATAAATGGCAGGCGGCTAAAGAAGGGTCGAAGGAAATTTATTTTGCTGTTATTGCCACTTCTATCACCCTGGCATTTGTGTTTCTCCCCATCATTTTTTTAGAAGGTTTTGTAGGAAGATTATTCAGGGAATTTGGTATTGTTGTAGCTGGCGCTGTTTTAATCTCTGCCTTTGTATCTCTTACGCTTACGCCGGTATTGAATGTTAAACTTAGTAAAAAAGATGTTCATAAACATTCATGGTTCTATAATAAAACTGAGCCTTTCTTTCGGGGCATGGAGAATGGTTATGTAAATGCTTTGAAGGGATTTATGAAAGTGCGATGGGTCGCCTTTATTATCATTGGTATTTGTGGTGTATTGATCTATGTGCTTGGCAATGCCGTTCCATCTGAACTTGCACCCATGGAAGACAGGAGCCAGTTCAGGTTGCAGGTAACGGCACCTGAAGGCACGGCTTATGATTACATGGACAACTATATTGATAAGCTTAGCCAGTTAATGTTAGACTCTGTACCAGAAAAGCAAACGGTGTTATCCTTAACTGCGCCTGGTTTTATGAGTGGCGCTACAAATTCAGGTTTTGTACGTGTGTCGCTTGTTGATCCCCAAAATCGCCTGCGCTCCCAAAAGCAAATTGTTGAAATGGTAAACCGCAACTTACCAAAGTATAGTGAAGGCCGGGCTTTTGCCATAGAAGAGCAAACCATTGCTGTGAACCGCCGCGGTGGACAGCCGGTGCAGTTTGTTATTCAGAATAACGACTTTAACAAACTGGCGCAAATACTGCCAAAATTTTTAGAGGAGGCCAATAAAAACCCTATTTTTCAGGGCGTAGATGTTGACCTTAAATTTAATAAGCCTGAATTACGCATTAATGTAGACAGGCTTAAAGCCAGCGAACTTGGCGTTTCTGTGGAAGATATTTCAGGTACGTTACAGCTTGCCCTAAGCAACAGGCGGCTGGGCTATTTTACCAAAGAAGGCAAACAATACCAGGTAATGGGGCAGGTAGATCGTAAAGATCGTGATGACCCGACAGATCTTAAAGCCTTGTATGTAAGAAATTCCTCCGGGCAAATGATAGGTCTGGATAACCTCGTAAGTTTTGAAGAAGCAACAAGCCCATCAACCATCTATCATTTTAACCGGTACAAGTCGGCAACTATATCTTCCGGTCTTGCTCCGGGGAAAACCATAGGCGATGGCATTGCTGCGATGCAACAGATAGCAGATAAATCATTAGATCAAACCTTTGCCACCCAACTTGCGGGAAGCAGCCGTGATTTTAAAGAAAGTTCCAGCAATACGTCTTTCGCTTTATTTCTTGCACTGGGGCTTATCTTCCTTGTACTCGCCGCACAATTTGAAAGCTTCATTGATCCGTTCATAATTATGGTAACTGTTCCGCTTGCAATTGCAGGCGCTTTACTTTCGCTCTGGCTATTTGGGCACACGCTAAATATATTTTCGCAGATAGGAATGATCATGCTGATAGGGTTGGTAACAAAAAATGGGATTCTCATAGTTGAATTTGCCAATCAAAACAGGTTAAAAGGTATGCATCGCACTGAAGCAGTTATATATGCTGCAGGCCAGCGTTTAAGACCAATCTTAATGACAAGCCTTGCCATGGCATTAGGTGCTCTGCCCATTGCACTCTCACTTGGTGCGGCCGCAACCAGCCGAATACCCCTTGGTATAGTTATAGTAAGTGGCATCATCTTTTCATTGATATTAACTTTGTTTGTAATTCCTGCAATGTATTCTTATATGTCATCTGCAAAAAAGCGCAGCCAGCTTGATGCTTCTACGGAGCCAACCCCTCAACCTGCATAATTTTTTTTCATGAAATTGTATACAATCTTTTTTTATTACATAGGTCTTCTTACAAGTTATCACTCAAATGCCCAGCAGCTTTTAACGCCGGAAGAAGCGATTGCTACTGCTCTGCAGAATAATTACGATATCCGTTTATTAAAAAATGACTCCATCATTTCTGCTATTGACTATTCTTTTGCAAATGCCGCCTTTATTCCAACCATCAGCGGACAAGGGGGGGTGCTGTTTAATAATAATAATCAAAAACAAAAATTAGCAGATGGCACAGACCGGAAGGCCAGCGGTGTACGGTCAAGAAATACAACAAGCTCCTTAAATCTTGATTGGGTGTTGTTTGATGGCCTTAAAATGTTTGTTACAAGAGATAAATACAAAGAATATGTGAGCCTTGGTGACCTCATCATTAAAAACCAGGTGACAAATGTAGTGGCAAATGTTATAACCACTTACTATAATATAGTTCGCCAAAAACAGTCACTAAAGGCCATAGAGGAATTGATGGTCTTGAACCGGGCAAGATTGCAACTGGCCGAGGTAAAACTTGAAGTTGGCCTTGGTATAAAGCCAGATGTTTTGCAGGCAAAAGTTGATTTGAATGCGCAGATAGCTGCACAGTATAAGCAGCAAACACTTATACAGCAACAAAAGGAAAATCTGAACCGATTAATGGCAGTAAATAAAGGTGTGGACTATGAGGTGCAGGATTCTATACCGATTGATACCACACTTTTATTAAATGAAATAGCCAGCAATCTTGCAGAAAGCAGCCCGGTAATTTTATTATCGAAGAAAAATATAGACATAGCAAGACTTACACTTAAAGAAAGAAAGGCAGAACGCTGGCCGGTAGTATCATTTCAATCGGCTTATAATTTTAACCAGACCAATAATAATTCAGTTGTAAATCCTTTCAGTCCACTGTACAGCCAGAACAGGGGTTTTAATTACGGTGTTACCGCTACTGTTCCGGTTTTCAATAATTATGTAACAAAAAGAAATATTAAACAAGCACAAGCTGACATCAACTTCAGAACGCTTACACTCGCAAATGAATTGTTGTTGCTTAACACAAATATCAATAATGCCTATAGTGAATATGACTTGCAAAAAAGAACACTGGCGTTAGAAGAAACAAACATTGGCCTTGCTAAAGAAAACGTCAATATTGCTTATG
>JANLXV010000402.1:0-3999 GCA_031365305.1 Chitinophagaceae bacterium | reverse complement strand
TGCAGACCAATTGAAATGGCAATTGCAAAGCAGTTTAACATACTACGCATGGTGGCGCCTTCTTTGGCCATATCAATAAAAATTTCACCAAGTGTGCCGTCATTATATTCACCTGTTCTTAAAAATAAGGCCTGCCCGTTGATCTTTGCTTTTTGAGTAAAGCCCCTGCGTTTTGCCGGTAAAGCTCTACGCTCAACAATCATAGCAAGCTGTCTTTTTAAAGATGTATCGGCGCTGCCTTGTACACGTTTGTTTACTTCTTCCAGTAAATCTTCAACAGTTAGTTTACCCATATCAACCAGGCTGGAAACCTTTGACGCCACATCAGCATTTTCTTCAGCAATCTTTTCAACGGCTTTAATTTTTTTATCGCTTTTGTTACTTAACGGCTGAGACAGTTTTGAACCATCACGATAAAGTGCACAAGCCTTTAAACCCAGCTCCCAGCTCAATTTATAAGCTTCAGAAATTTCTGACAGTGCCGCTTCATTAGGCAGGTTAATGGTTTTAGAAATGGCACCGCTTATAAAAGGCTGAGCCGCCGCCATCATACGAATATGGCCGCTGTGATGAATAAATCTTTCACCCTTATTGCCACATTTATTGGCACAATCAAAAATTGAAAGGTGTTCATTTTTAAGATAAGGAGCGCCTTCAACTGTCATAGTACCACAGATATATTCATTGGCTTTTTCAATTTCCTCATCAGTATAACCAAGTGCTTCTAAAAGATTCCATTCAAAGTTGTAATACTCTTCAGGCGTAAAACCTAATCTTTGTAAACATGGCTCGCCGAGGTTATAAACATTAAACACAAAACCAATTTCAAAAGCCGAAGCCAGGGATGTTTCTATCTTTTTAAGATCATCATGAGAAAATCCCTTTTGTGTTAATGATTGCGGATTTACGTAAGGCGCACCTTTTAAAGTGGCGTGCCCTTTAGCATAGTTTACAATCTCTTCAATTTCATGTTCTGCATATCTTAAATTTCTTAAAGCCTGCGGCACACTTTGGTTGATGATTTTAAAGTATCCGCCGCCACTAAGCTTCTTAAATTTCACCAAAGCAAAATCAGGCTCAACGCCGGTAGTGTCGCAATCCATCACCAATCCAATAGTGCCAGTTGGTGCAATAACAGTTGTTTGCGCATTGCGGTAGCCGTAGATTTCGCCAAGCATCACTGCTTCGTCCCAGGCTTTGGTAGCCGCTTTCAGTAAATAATCAGGACAGTATTTTGCATCAATACCTTTTGGTTTTATTTCAATGCCTTCATAAGCATCCAATGCATCATAAGCTGCCGCACGGTGGTTGCGCATTACTTTAAGCATGTGCTTTTTGTTTTCACCATACTTGCTAAAAGCGCCTAAATGCTGTGCAAGCTCCGCAGAAGTTTTATAAGAAATACCCGTCATGATAGCCGTAATTGCACCGGCGATGCCACGGGCCTCTTCACTATCGTAAGCAATACCGCTTACCATAAGCATGCTGCCAAGGTTAGCATAGCCCAAACCAAGTGTACGATAGTCATAAGAAAGCTGAGCCACTTCCTTGCTCGGGAACTGGGCCATTAATACAGATACTTCAAGCACAGTTGTCCAAAGCCTTACGGTATATTCAAAACCCGAAACATCTAATGTGTTATTGTCTTCATTAAAAAACTTGCGCAGATTAACAGAGGCAAGATTACAAGCTGTGTTATCCAGGAACATGTATTCGCTGCAGGGATTACTTGCACGGATTGGGCCGCCA
This sequence comes from Chitinophagaceae bacterium, assembly GCA_031365305.1. Lineage (GTDB taxonomy): Bacteria > Bacteroidota > Bacteroidia > Chitinophagales > Chitinophagaceae > Ginsengibacter. The sequence continues at coordinate 2,250 of JANLXV010000402.1, read as the reverse complement.
TCAGGGCAAGTATGCCATTCGTTAATAGTGGTATCATATTGCGTTCCCGGGTCAGCACAACGCCAGGCTGCAAAATTGATCTGTTCCCATAAGTCAGTGGCTTTTACTTTCTTCATAGTGCGGCCATCACTCCTGGCTTTCAACTCCCAATCGCCACCTTCTTCCAATGCTTTAAAAAATGCATTAGGTATACGAACGGAGTTGTTGCTGTTTTGTCCGCTGACTGTTCTGTAAGCTTCGCCTTCATAATCGCTCGGATAACCTGCATTAATCAGGGCTGCAACTTTTTTTTCTTCCTCAACTTTCCAGTTTACAAATTTTTCTATTTCAGGATGATCAATATCTAAGCAAACCATTTTGGCTGCACGACGTGTTGTGCCACCACTTTTAATAGCGCCGGCCGCTCTGTCGCCAATCTTTAAAAAACTCATCAGGCCACTTGATGTACCGCCACCACTTAGTTTTTCTCCTTCACCACGAATACTGCTATAGTTGGTTCCCACACCACTGCCATATTTAAAAATTCTTGCCTCACGAACCCATAGGTCCATGATGCCGCCATCATTCACCAAATCATCTTCAACACTTAAAATAAAACAGGCGTGCGGCTGTGGCCTTTCATAAGCCGAGGTAGACTTTTTTAATTGGCCGTCAACAGCATCTACATAATAATGTCCCTGTGGCTTTCCCTGTATGCCGTACACTTCATGTAAACCTGTATTAAACCATTGGGGCGAGTTAGGCACGCATGACTGATTTAAAATGCAATACACCAGTTCCTCATAAAAAACCTGTTCATCCTGTGCGCTGGCAAAATAATTATTGCGCTCTCCCCAAACCTTCCAGCAATAGGCCATACGATGCGCTACCTGCTTTATACTTGCCTCTCTTCCTGAGGAGCCATCCGGCTGCGGCACACCGGCTTTTCTAAAATATTTTTGTGCAAGAATATCTGTTGCTATCTGGCTCCATTGCTTTGGTACTTCTACATTATCCATCTGGAAAACGATCTCACCTTTCGTATCTCTGATGAGTGACGTGCGGTAATCATACTCAAAAAGATCAAATGGAGAAACACCATCTTTGGTAAAGTGCCGGGCAAATTGCAGCCCTTTTTCGGAAGAGGATTTTATCATAATTCAAATTCTATTTTAAGGTTAAGTAAGGTTACATTTTAGCAATTTCGTTTTTAGAGGAAGACGAAAATATTTTTTATCGCCCATGTTTTAAAGATATAGATATGCACCGCTTGTGGAAAAAAGTTGTGGATTAATTTATAAGTCAATGCTGTATTGCATTACACAAATTATCACCCGTATAAAAAACATTTTATTTGGTAAACTTCTTAAATTTCAATAAGCTAATGCATTAAAAGCAATGCTTAACAAACAATATTATTACTTTCTTAAGCGGCAGAATTATATGAGAGCAGTGGTGCAAAGAGTTTCAGCAGCATGCGTTACTATTGATCAGCAGGTAAAGGCTTCAATAAATAGAGGACTTCTTGTGTTTGTTGGAATTGAGGATAGGGACAACCAAGAGGACATAGAATGGTTATCTAAAAAAATTGTTAATCTCCGTGTATTTGATGATGAGCATAAAGTGCCTAATATTTCTGTGTTGGATATTAATGGAGATATTTTACTTGTGAGCCAGTTTACTTTACATGCGGCCATAAAAAATGGAAACAGGCCCGGTTATATTAAAGCCAGCAAGCCAGGCATTGCTGTCCCACTTTACAACAGCTTTATTGCAGCATTAGAAAACGAACTAAATAAAAAAATATTCACCGGCACCTTTGGCGCTGATATGCAGGTTGCATTAGTTAATGATGGACCAATAACTATCTGGATGGATACAAAAAATAAAGAATAACCAATGACTGATATTACCATTAAGGACGCACAGAAACAGGTTGATCAGTGGATAACTACAGCCGGTGTAAAATACTTTAGTGAATTAACCAACCTTGGTATTCTTACGGAAGAAGTTGGTGAACTGGCGAGAATTATTGTGCGGCAATATGGCGAACAGTCTTTTAAAGAAAGCGATAAACAAAATACGCTTTCAGATGAAATGGCTGATGTGTTGTGGGTATTGCTTTGCTTAGCTAACCAAACCGGGGTTAACCTTACAGAAGCACTGCAACACAACTTTGAGAAGAAGATTGAAAGAGATGCAAAAAGACATCTTGAAAATAAGAAGTTGAAATGAGAAATTTTTATAGAATAATTCAAAGAGAAATTTCAT
>JANLXV010000574.1:0-6828 GCA_031365305.1 Chitinophagaceae bacterium | reverse complement strand
CTAATTGAAAAGGATAATTCCAGGGTGCAATTATTAAAACCACACCGAGAGGATCAGCATAAATTTTACTGCGTGAAGGCAAGTTGAGCAGATCTGTAGACACCTTTTTTGGAGACATCCATTCCTTTAAATGATTTAAAGCAAAGCGGATCTCTTTCAGCACCAAACCTGTTTCAGTAAAGTAGGCTTCTTCCGGACTTTTCTTCAGATCGCTATAAAGTGCCTCACTTATACGCTTCTCATACTTTTTTACACTTTGTTGAAAAGCCATGAGTTGAGATCTTCTAAAATCATAAGACAATGTAGCACCACTGTTGAAATAATTGCGCATCGCCTGCAGCTTACTAACGTTTGCCATCGCCATTCTAATTTATTTAAAGTTACTTTATGTAAAGTTGAAACATGACGGATGATTATTATATGCAGCAGGCGCTTAAACAGGCAGAGCTTGCTTATGAAGCGGATGAAGTGCCCATTGGTGCAATAATAGTTATGCAAAACAGGATAATTGCCAAAGCTTTTAACCAGGTAGAGAAACTGAATGATTCAACAGCTCATGCAGAAATACTGGCGTTAACCTCGGCCTTTAGTTTTTTAGGCAGCAAATATCTGCCGGAAGCCACCTTGTACGTAACCATTGAACCTTGCCTGATGTGTGCCGGTGCGCTATACTGGAGCAAGATAGGGAAGGTTGTATATGGCGCCAATGATGTAAAACATGGCAGTCTTAGCCACAACCTGGTAAATGTCAGGCATCCATTTCATCCTAAAACAATGCTTGTCAGCAGTGTTTGCAAAGAAGATTGCGCTTTCCTCATCAAACAGTTTTTTAAGGCTAAAAGATAATTGTTTACGCAAACAGGAATAAAGTCAATACCTAATGGTTATCTTATCATTAGCCGTTAATTTTGCCTATTATTTACTTAAAACTTTATATATGTCATTTACAGTACCGCCTCTTCCCTATCCTTACGAGGCATTAGAACCACATATTGATTCAACTACAATGCAGATACATCATGATAAACATCACCAGGCCTATGTTGATAATTTAAATAAGGCAATTGCCGGAACAGAAAATGAAAACAAAAGCATTGATGAACTGGTGAAAAAAGCCGGAAGCATAAGCCCTGCTGTAAGAAATAATGGCGGTGGTCACTGGAACCATAGTTTCTTCTGGGAAAGCTTAACAAAAGCCGATGGTGCTGCACCCGGCGAAAAATTAGCGGCGGCTATAAACCAATCGTTTGAATCATTAGATGGCTTAAAAGAAAAAATGAATGCCGCAGCAACAACAAGATTTGGCAGCGGCTGGGCATGGCTTGGTGTTCAGGATGGTAAACTGGTTGTATGTTCTACGCCAAACCAGGATAACCCTTTAATGGAAGTTGCTGAATGTAAATGCACGCCGATCCTGGGTATTAATGTTTGGGAACATGCCTATTATTTGAAGTATCAAAATAAACGGCCAGACTACCTTAAAGCATTTTGGAATGTTGTAAACTGGAGAAAAGTAGATGAACGTTTTGAGGCAGCTTCAAAATAAAATTGCAGATAACAGTTACAAGGTCGCTTTGCGGCCTTTTTTTTTGCAGGTTTTTCAAAAGTGTAAAACATTCTACATACCTGAGATGTTTATAAAAAATAGAAAATCCGGTTAATACAAAAATTACTGGCACATCGTTGGCTTCTACAGGCTGTTATTCTTTAAACTTAAATTTTTTTTATGCCATTTATACAATCCAAACAGGCAACTAATACACCTGTAAATATTTATTATGAAGATTTAGGCACCGGTAAAAATGTAGTGTTTATTCATGGTTGGCCTTTAAGCGGTACTATGTGGGAATACCAGTTGACAGAATTACCAAAGCATGGTATACGTTGTATTGCTTATGACAGAAGGGGATTTGGTAAATCAGACAAGCCTTATAAAGGTTACGATTATAATACGCTTGCTGCGGATTTAAAAGCCGTTATTGATGAACTTAATCTTAATGATGTAACCCTTGTTGGGTTTTCGATGGGCGGCGGTGAAATTGCAAAATACTTTTCTTTATACGGCGGCGATAAGGTGAGTAAAGTGGTACTGATAAGCGCCGTGGTACCATACATGCTGCAAACGCCTGATAACCCCAATGGTGTGCCGCAAAAGGTTTTTGATGGAATGCTAAAAGCCATGACCAATGACAGGCCTACCTTCCTGGAAAGTTTTAATAAAGATTTTTATGGCGTAAGCCTGATGAGTCACCCGGTAACCGATGCATATCTTGTCAATGCTTCAAACAAGGCTATGGAAGCGTCGCCAATTGCCACAATTGAATGTGCTAAATCATTTGCAACTACGGATTTTAGAAAAGATGTACCAACGATAGATGTGCCTACACTGATCATTCATGGTGATAAAGATAAAACGGTACCCATTGAAGCAACCGGTGATCAATCTGCGAAACTTATAAAAGGTGCCAGCTATAAAATTTATGAAGGTGCGCCACATGGTTTATGGTTCACAGAAAAAGACAAATTGAACAGGGATTTGCTGGCCTTTATTTAATGGTTTATAAGAACAAAAACTTTAAGGCCTTCATTGATTGCGGGCCTTTTTTATGGCACAGGGTCATGCCCATGCCCTCCAAATGGATTGCATCTTAAAATACGGGTGAAGGTTAACCAGAAGCCTTTAAATAATCCATATTTTTTGAAAGCTTCAAGCCCATATTGCGAACAGGTTGGTGTAAACCTGCACGATGGGCCAAGCATCGGTGAAATGATCATTTGATAAAGCCTGATCAAACCAATGAAAGGCAGACTAAGTATCCTGAGAATTTTTTTCATTGCTGATCTTTATCAACCGTTTTATTACGGCCTGCATTTTAACCTTAAGCTCCGTAAATTCGGGAAGTACATTGCCGGTATATACCAACATCACAGCCATAGATGATGTCTGTTTTTCCAGGTGAACTTTTAACTCATTTTTTTGGAGACGGTAACATTCTCTCATTAATCTTTTTATCCGGTTGCGATCGGTAGCTTTACCAAATTTTTTGGCACTTACCCCAAAACCAGTTTGTAGTTTTTCTTCGCCGGAGTTCATGATCTGGTACATCACCCTAAAAGGGAATAATGAAAAAGATTGTCCGCCGGTAAACAATAATTGTATTAACCGGCGGCTTTTAAGCCTCTCATTTTTATTTAAGGTAAAAGTTTTGATAAGATTATTTGTGTAAAGATAATATGCAACTAAAGTAACAGAGGCGTGGATATTTAATATTAGCAAACTCGTGAACAGTTTATAAATAGTGCAGCGGGTGTTAATTGGCCTGTATACCTTTAGCATTAAAAACAAATATGTTCCTCATAATATTAGGTATAGTAATAATTATTGTTTCATTTTCCATCCAGGCTCAGCAGGCGTATCATCCTTTTGCACGGGTCGGCAAATTATTAGGCTTTGCCATTATAATAATCGGCATAATTACCAGTTGCTTTATACAGATAGATGCCGGGCAGGTTGGCGTAAAAAAATTATTTGGGAAAGTACAACCTCAGGTGTTAAACAGCGGGTTGAGTTTTATAAATCCATTGGTAAATGTGGAAAGGCTGGATGCACGTACGCAGAACTATACCATGAGCGGAGTTACGGATGAAGGCAAAAAATCAGGCGATGATGCTATTCGTGTACTTACTGCAGATGGGCTAGAAGTAACCATTGATCTAACGGTTCTTTACAGAATTGTACCTGCTGATGCGCCAAAACTTATTAAAGAAACCGGTAACGATTATGAAGACAAAATTGTTCGGCCAATTGCCCGTACACGCATAAGAGATAATGCTGTTTATTACGAAGCTGTTGCTTTATATTCCAGCAAACGAGATGAATTTCAAAACCGGATATTTAAAGGCATTGAGACAGATTTTAATAAAAGAGGTTTGCTTCTTGAAAATTTACTGGTAAGAAATATCACCTTGCCTGCAGCCGTAAAAAGCACTATTGAGCAAAAGATACAGGCAGAACAGGAGTCACAAAAAATGCAATTTATTTTGGCAAAAGAAAGGCAGGAAGCAGACCGGAAACGGGTGGAGGCGCAAGGTATAGCCGATTATCAAAAGATCATTTCCGAAAGCCTTACTGATAAACAGTTGCAATATGAACAAATCAAAGCCACAATGGAACTGGCAAAATCTCCAAATGCAAAAATAATTATGATGGGAAATAAAGGCAGCGTTCCTGTGATTTTAGATTCTAAATAAGATCAAAGATGGTATTGCAGTAATGTAAAAAAAGCATACAGAAATTTTAATCTGTATGCTCCTCATCAAAATAAAGAGTTAATTACTTAGAACTTAAATCCTCACGAAGCTTCACCATTTCACTTTCAACATTATTAGTTACTTCCTGCAAAAGATTAATTCTTCTGTCCCAGATATCCTGCCCATACATTTGGATGTAAGTACTCTTAAATCTATCTGTATTACCAGGGAAGTAATTTGTTTCGAGTTGTTTGAAGCCATCTTTAAGATTTGAGATAATTACAATAACAGGCGAACCGCCGGACATCTGTTTTACATAAGTACGGTAACTCGTGGGCGCTTCATTCTTTTTATTTACACCAATACCTCTTGTTATTTCATTTACCACATCGCTTTGCCGGCCGTTTTTTATCAGGTAAAAAGTAAAAAGATATTTGTTGCCATTACTTCCGGCCTGTAGCTCAAAGAATCCACATACCTGAAATAGTCAGGACCATTGTCAGTATCAAGTTTGCCAATAACTGTACCGGCAAATCAAGGTCATGCGCCTTGTCAGACGTTCTTTCCACATCCAGGTCTGCGTAGGATATATTTGCATCCACAAGATAATAACTACCACTGCGAACGCCGCTTTCAACTTCGTAAACATAACGCCTGTTGGTCGTGTCTTTCGTGTGATATTTATTAAGATGTGCTTTCCAACTGTCTTCAAACGGCGCTGTTTGACCGGCTTTAGGTTTTACAGCACTAACGGCAACCAGTGTTTTGTTTTGTGCATACAACTGCCCTGCAACTGCTACAAGCAGCAACAACATAATTTTTTCATGATTGATTTTTTGTTTTTTGTTAATAATGACGATTCGTCATTGAAAGCAGAATTTTAAGCCGGAGCCACTAATTCTGTATGGTGAGGAATTGAAAAATTAGCACAAAAACCCGGATTATAAATTAATTGTTTTACAGGATTGTTAACCTTTCAAGCTTGTCAACCTTATACACTGTCATGTATTCATAAACTCGCAGATCAGCCGGTGAAAATGATGCGTGCCCTGTTCACGTGTAATAGAATAACGGCCATGTTTATAAAAGCGTGAGCGAATGCCCTTTTGAACATTCTGCACAATGGCTTCGTCTTCCATCTCTACTTTATCAAGGTTACTGCCGGCACCAAAATTATATTTTGATTCATCCCACATATAAGTAAGAAAACAAACTTTTGTTTTGTTGATTGACTGTGGCTTTACAATGTTTACAGATAATCCCCAAGGATAAAAATTGAACATCATATTTGGAAATACCCAGAAATAATAAGCTGCAATATGTTTTCCGTAATCCGCAGATATTGCCGGGAGATCAAAACAAGCTTCATTATCTTTTGCTACCCCAAGCTGCAGGTTGCTATACCGGAATAATTCAGTGGTGTAATTGCCATAATCAATCACGGCATTTAGGTCAGCATGTACAAAAGGGATATGAAAGCCTTCAAGATAATTCTCGCAATACAACGCCCAGTGGGCATCTACACTAAATTCTTTCGACAGGTCCTCCCTATATACAAATTCGTCTATCGGTAACCAGGCCAATCGTTCCACCATTTCCTGCAAAAAAACATTTGCAGGAAACGATGGCTGTAAAGACGTGAATAATAAGTTACGCCAATGATGCGACGGCAATTGATGCAGGTTATCATTGGCAGAAGGGAAATTTTCAACGGCTTTAAATTCAGGCATGGAATTGAAAGTGCCATCTAACTGAAAAATTCTGCCATGGTACCTACAGCGAAGATTAGCCGCTTTGCATTTTTCATTAATTACAATATTACCGCGGTGTGTACACACATTGGAAAGACAATGAAGCTTTTCATTTTTATCTCTTGTAAGCAATAAAGGTTCATCAAGATAATTTTCTAAAAGAGTAAATGGATAGCAAATGCCCGCTTCTTTTACCTCTTCTGTTCCTGCAACAAACTGCCACGTTGAAGAAAATATTTTTTGCTTTACGGTTTCATAAAGATGTGGATCCAGATAAAAATCTGTATGCAGAGTTTTAGCTTTGGCAATATTTGGATCTACAAAAAAGCGATGCATGATGATTGATGGTGAGTGATATTGCAGGCTGATAATGCTTATTAAAAGTAAGGAATTGGTTTGAGGATATCTTTGCTCAAAAAGTTTGTGAACACTAAATTTATAGTTCACTAATCTTGCCGAGGAACGGAAAACTGATCGCTTAAATCTAATAATAAAAGCCACACAAATATGACTAAGCAAAAATTCAATGATGGAGCAGCTTCAATTAAATTATAAGTTTAATTAAGCCTGGTAAAGCAATTTCTTCATTCAGCTCCATAAAAAAAGCCTCAACAGAGGCTTCAATAATTTTAAAACTTGAACGGTTTATTTTTTATCACCACGTTCATCGCTCACTGTAAGTTTATGCCTGCCTTTTGCACGGCGGCTTGATAAAACTTTACGGCCATTGGCTGTTTCCATGCGTTTACGAAAACCATGAACAGATTTCCTGCGGCGTTTGTGGGGCTGATACGTTCTTTTTTTTCCGGGCATTGCTTAATTTTTT
>JANLXV010000572.1:0-2944 GCA_031365305.1 Chitinophagaceae bacterium | reverse complement strand
GCTAACTTAGCAATTACTGCAACAGGAACGTGGTATGGCATTAATAGCAATTGGAATGATAACCAAAACTGGTGCGGCGGTGTTCCTGCTTCAACAACCCACGCTACTATCCCGGCAGGTTTAATTAATTATCCTATTGTGCCATCGGGTGTGTTCAATGTAAAAAATATTAGTATTGCTGCAGGTGCATCCATTGAAATCAGCCAGTATGCTGCGTTCAACATATTCGGCTCTTTTACTAATTCCGGCGCCATTATAAATAATGGAAGAATAAATTTGATGGGTTCCTCTTTACAAACCTTCCCTGGTAATTCATCTACAGTTATGGCCATGAATGAGCTTGAAGTAAATAACAGTACAGGTGTAACTATTGATAAATCTTTTATTATAACAGGCGCCTTAATTCCAACTAATGGTAATATCAATCTCAATGGCTATACCGTTACTTTAAAATCAACAGCCACGCAAACAGCCAGTGTAGAACAGATACAAAGCGGTGCAGGCATTTCTTATGGTACAGGTGGAAAATTTATTGTTGAAAGATTTATTGCGGCACACAGGGCATGGAGACTGCTTACAGCCCCCGTTAAAACCGGTACATCAGTAACCATTAACCAGGCATGGCAGGAAGGCGCTACCACTGCCTCAGCCCAACCAAATCCTTACCCTGGCTTTGGCACACACATTTCAGGCGGAAGTACAACAAACGGATTTGATCAAAACACAACAGGCCGCTCTTCAATGAAAACTTATAACAGCTTAACAAATACATGGGTTGATGTACCCAATACAAACAATTCATCAACAGGCTTAATAGCAAATTCGCCGGGCTATATGATTTTTATACGTGGATCAAGAGCAAATAATTTATCATTAGGGGCAAGTGCACCGGCAGACAATACAACTTTAAAAGCGTCTGGTGAATTAAACACGGGCACACTTACCTATCCCGGCATGGCTGGTGAATTTAAATTAATGGGCAATCCTTATGCCTCGGCCATAGATTTTAGAAATGTAACCAAAGCAAATTGCCCTGATGCGTATTATGTATGGGATCCGCTTATAACCAGCGGACAAGGCCTTGGAGGTTTTATCACTTTTACAAGAAGCGGTTCAGGCTATGTATCTGCGCCTATACCTATCAGCGCTTTTGACTATAACGGCACCATTCAATCCGGCTCAGCCTTCTTTGTAAAATTCAACAGCAGTGGCGGCAACTTGGTGTTCAAGGAATCATCAAAAGTATCCGGCAGTGCTATGGTATATAAGCCTGTTAAAGCTCCGGCACAGTTAAGAACTAATTTATTATTAAAAAGCGTTTCTGAAAGAACAGTATTGGATGGGGTATTGAATTTGTATGATAAAAATTTTTCTGATTCAGTAGATGGAGATGATGCTTCTAAAATGATCAACTTTTCTGAAACACTCGGCCTGGTAAGCGATAAAGCTTATCTCTGTATAGAAAAAAGATCTGTTGTAAAAGCTACCGATACCATCTTTCTTCATCTTTACCAATTAAAAATACGCTCATATAAGTTTGAGCTTATCGCTGAAAATTTAAGCAGGGAAGGCTTAACGGCTTATCTTGAAGATACGTATTTGAATACGCAAACGCAGATAGATTTAAATGGTAAAACTGAATTGGTTTTTGATGTGATCAATGTACCCGGTTCTTATAAATCAAGCCGCTTCCGGGTTGTATTTCACCAGGCTGAACTTCCCTTCCGGTTTACGAGGGTGAAAGGGCTGATACAGGATAAATCAATTAATGTGCTGTGGAATGTGGTTAACCAAACGCATATTAAATCGTATGACATTGAAAGATCAGCTAACGGCGAAACTTTTACAGGTATCTCAACTACATTGCATGCCCCGGAAAACATGGATTCGGCATCCTATATATTTAAAGATGACAATGCTACTCCGGGCTACAACTATTATCGCCTGAAAAGTATTAACGATAAGGGAGCTGCTGTTTATAGCGATATCATAAAAGTTAACCTTGAAATGGTGCCTGAGCCTATTAAGATTTCTCCGAACCCGGCTACAAACGGTGTAATAACTTTAAACATGCGGCAGCAAACTGAAGGCAATTATATAGTTAAGATGAGGAACGTTACCGGACAGGTGTTGATGGAATGGGCGTTTTACCATAATGCCCAAAATATAAAAGAGAGCCTTACCTTAAGTAAAACAATTCATACTAACACTTACTATGTTGAGATAGCTAAGCCTGGCGGTATCTTGCAAATTCTAACATGTATTTATATTAAATAATATAGAGACTAATTAATATGCAAAACCCGGCCTTAAACCGGGTTTTTGTGTGTAGGGGAGGTGGGTAAATATTTTCATTTGGATGCTATAAAAAATCACACGAATGTTTATCTTGCAAAAGGTTGCTAAAAGTCTATCTATCCTGTGCATAACCTGGTTTTGAAATACATCAAAAGATTAACTGGTTGTTACCCATGGGTAGAAAATTTACATTACAATTCATCTTACTGGTTTGGGCATACTTTATGGGTGCGAACGTTTACGCTCAATCTATTTTTTCAAATCCCATCACAGGCACAAATCCAAATCTTTCGAATCCTTATACAACAGGTCAAACAGTAAATAGTTTTATTACAGCATCAGGTATTGGCCGGGGAACCGGCATTACCGGCGATAATGCTAATGACAGATACAGTGCTACAAGATGGAATAGTTCTTCGCTTGATGCTAACGATTATTATGAATTTACAATAGCTGCAAATAGCGGGTACAAAATTGACTTTACAAATTTTACATATAATAGTCAGGCATCAGGAACAGGCCCCACTAACTTTTCATTAAAAACCTCATTAGATGGATACAGTGCTGCGATCGGAACTGCCACCGCCACAGGTACAACAATAGATTTGTCGGGTGCAATTTATCAAGGAGTTAATTCTTCAATTAC
>JANLXV010000398.1:0-3712 GCA_031365305.1 Chitinophagaceae bacterium | reverse complement strand
GCCTAAAACTTTTGTAGTGGTTGAATCAAAATTATCAAAGGCATTTAAAAATGGATATTAATAATAATTAAAAACACTGTCGCCATTTGATGATTGTATTCGCAGGGATGTTTTGCGAAAACTTCCCTCAATTTCAGCATCTAATTCACGCCGCCTGCCTAACTCAACATCAATTTTATGTAATAAATCATTATCTATATAATCGGCAGATATAAAAAGGTCATTGCCTTCGCTGACATAGTTTATTAACGCATCGGCTTCAGGCTTCGTGAGTATTAAATTTTTTGTAATTAAAATATATAGTGAATATTTTGTGTTAGACGAATAGTCTTTCATTTCCTTCCAGGCTACATCAAACGGCTTGGTATTGGTATCTATAAAACGATTTTCAAGCAACTGCCTGATGTAGGTAAATGCCACGAAGCCGCCAAATGGTTTTTTATCTGTATAACTATATGTCTCGTTAAGCGATGGTAAAGCTTCACGCTGTTTACAACTGCATGCCAGAAGTATAAGCAACATTAAATGCATGATATGTTTACAATACTTCAACAAAAATTACAGGCGCTTAAAATAATTTCTAAAGTTCGTCTCCACATGTTCAAATAATTTCTTATCAACATCAAATTTTCCATACCAAACATATTCGTAATTGGATGTTAGCATAATAAAATCTTTATAAGTATGGTGTTTACTCATTTCCCTGGTGTATTGATCGTTGGTTTTATCAATTGACAGGCTGATAAGATCTGATGCTGCTAACAGGTAAAGTGTTTTAAGATATAAATATCTTATGGCTAATCTAAAGTTATTGTTTAGTATAGATTGAGCAATGAGCCGGTCGTATTCATTCTCATTTGTTGGTAACTCTTCTTTAGATGGCGCAGCCGGCATTTTAGCAGACTGGCTTTTAAACACATTTCCTTTTGCAAAAACCTGGTATATGATAAACAATAAAAAAAATATAGCGGCTATCCATAAGACTACCCTTAAAAATGGAGACACAGAAAATGTTGTTGTGGGATAATATTGCTTCTGCCTGTAAGATTTTGATGCAGTTGACGAGCCATCAAGATCAATAGTATCAGCAGGTATTTTACCGATCGCCTTTAAAGCGCTATCAAAGCTTCGCATGTATGGAAAATCTTGTGGTGTACCATAGTTTCTTATTGAGTCATCATTAGTATTAAAAGTGTATTGCATGATGGTTGTATCAATAATATAATCCTCTTCATTTTTGGGAATGTCGGTTTCATTCAATAATGAGTCGCCGTTTGCATCAGCCTCTTGCCCAAAGGCAACTATACCAATGGCCAAATAAATAATTGTAATAAAAAATTTAAGCATTATTTTCTGATTAGATGGTTCACGACTGTACCATTAATCATCCTGTAGCCGCTTTTATAAATTTTGATTGGGTAAATAATAAAGTACCAGATGATGAAGGTGAGCGAACCCGCAAGAATTATAATACTTACAGGCACTGGCAAGCCGATGTTAGTCGTATCCTTATCAAAAGCATTGCTCATCAAATGCGTGATGTAGCTCTCAAAAAATGCCGCCACAATAAAAATGGGGATGAGCGCTATACAAATCTTCATAGCATTTTTTGCAGCCATCAGAAACGAATGCGTTCTTGAAAATGTGCCGGGAAAAAGAAAGCCTGAGCCCAGGATTAAACCGGCGCAACTGGCAATAACCACAGCGCTTATTTCAAGTGTACCATGTATCCAGATCACTAAAACAGATTGCCAGCCCAGGCCCTGTTCAAAAAATATATATTGAAAGCAACCGAGCATAAGCCCGTTTTGCCACATGAGCATTATGGTGCCGATACCAAAAAAAATTCCCGAAATAACAGCTTTAAATGCCACGCTAATATTGTTATAAGCAATGTGCACGAACATCGAAAATGGATTATCATCTTTATAAACGCCGAATGGATCGCCGTTATGGATGCGGTTTATAGTTTCGTCATAATAACCACGTTGAATCTGGTTGTTGAAAAAATCTTCAGCATAATTTTTATCCAGGATACACGAGGTAACAGCGATCATTACAAAAAATAAAAAAAGTATAAATGTGAATAAAAGTATTTTATGGTATTGCTTTATAAGCAGCGGCAACTCATACCTCCAGAAATTGGTGATGCGTGAAAACTTCTCTTTTTTATTTTGATATATGGTTTGATAAGTTCCTGCAGCAATGCCATTGATCCATGTAGTTACTTTGCTTTTTGGATAAAAAGTTTTGGCATAAGACAGGTCATCTAAAAGCGTGATAAAACGGTCAGCAGTTTCATCAGGATTATTGGTTTCCGTATGCTGGTAAGTGTTCCATTTTTCAACATTCTTTTTTATAAATCTCGCTTCACGCATTGCATAAAAATACATAATCCCCGGTGATAGTTGAGGTTGGTATAAATAATGAAAAAGTAAAAAGTAAAAAGTAAAAACAAGGCAATGGAGGTAAGGCAAAAGGAAAAATTAAAAAGTAAGGCAATACAGGTTTGACACATTGATACACTTGCTTAACGGGGGAGATTAGTTTTCTACTTTTCATTTTTACTTTTTAATTTTTCCTTTTGCATTTTGCATTTACATTTCACTACACCTACATTTGCCTTATGTCGGTAGTGCAGATCCCTACACCTTTTAATGTTGACCTTGAGTTTGAAACAGCAGAACTTCCAAAAAGGATTTTGGCTTACCTGGTAGATTTTTTTATACTGCTTTGCTACTTTTCCATCACGAAGATTATTTATTATGGCGGCTTTGATGCTAGTACCAGCACATTAAAAAGCCGGATCGGTATTGATATTCTTACTATTTCTATTCCTATGCTTTTATACTCCCTTGTGTGCGAAATATTGCTGCATGGGCAAACGCTGGGGAAAAAATTTATGGGCTTGCGGGTGCTCAACATCGAAGGCGGGGAACCAACCATAGGCCAATACATTATCCGCTGGATGTTTAAAGCATTTGAGTGGCCGTTTTTATTCGGTTATACTATTTTTTCCAGGGAAAGTATTTTCATCTACTCATTTATAACCGGCTTCTTAGGGTTACTCGTTGTATTGATTATAGCCATTACAAAAAAGCACCAGCGGTTGGGTGATGTGGCCGCAAACACGGTTATCGTGAATACCAAAACCAGGCTGTCAGTAAACGACACGATCTTTATGGCTATTACAAAAAGCGATTATAAAGTAATGTTTCCCGAAGTGCTCAAGCTAACTGACCGGGATATTAATACCGTAAAAACTGTTGTGAACCAGTTCTACAAAACGTACAATTCCGCTACATGCAACCGCGTAGCCCGTAAGGTAAAAGACGTTTTAAAAGTTGATACAGGTCTTTACGATATTGAATTTCTTGAAAGACTGCTGGAAGATTATAATTTTTTAGCAACAAAGGATTGATCAAAATCCTAAAAGAAAAAAGACGATAAAAATAATCAGCCAAAGCGTAAGGATAATACCGGTAACAATGCCGAATAACCTGAAAGCTGATTTTAAATTAAGCAATCCATCTTCCAAAACATCCTGCTTATTTTCTTTTACAGCTTTGTATATATTATTTGAAAATTTATTGAGGTAAACACAGGGATAAAACCACATTACTGCAAACAAAATAAACAGGGCTGTAATGGCCTGCGCAAGTGAATGCAATTTTGAGTGCGTGACATTAATAAAATACCCTACCCCGAATGC
>JANLXV010000549.1:0-6339 GCA_031365305.1 Chitinophagaceae bacterium | reverse complement strand
CTTAATAGAACTTGGTGAACGATTGTATTCGAAACTTAAAGAAACAGTCATACCCCAAATAACAGAAGCAATACGAACACTGTCGTTAGAAGATTGTATTGAATACATTTATCAGCTTACCATTTATAGAACTATGACGGCTACTTAACAGAAAAATCGGTTGTATTTGACAATCTTGCAAAAGTGTTCAAGAATGTAACGTTTGAAGAAAGCGACCCGGAGTTAGACCATTCAGGAGACATAGACTTTATCGGCATAGTAGGCGACAAAGCTTTTGGATTGCAAATAAAGCCGGTAACTGCAAATGCAAATCTTGGAAATTACGATGTATCAGCAAGAATGCAGAGCAGTTTTAGGGATTTTCAAAATAAGTACAGCGGACAAGTATTTATCATTTACAGCGTGGAAGAAAAAATCATGAACAAAGATGTTTATGATAAAATTGCAACAGAAATTGAAAGGCTGAAAACTTTGTGATTGGTTTTCAGCCCGCAATTTTATTACTTAATCATACCTGTTATATAAATAAGGTCGCCGGCCACAACAGGTAGCTAAAAAAATTACAGAGGTTTCATTGTCTTGTCCGTATCCTTTTACCTTGAGTGTTACCTTATGCTCGCTGTCCGCCTCAGGCAATTCCTGCCAATGTTCTGAGCCTTCACCCACAGGGCGGCCATCAAGTTCCCATTGCAGGGCATGTTCCGGAACAGCCTCTCCATTACTCAGGCTGGCTGTACCCCAAAAACGCACGGGTCTGTCTGTGCGAACAACAGCGCCTTCTGCCGGCCACAAAATTGCCACCGATGGCTGTGCGTCAGGAATATCTATACTGGTTTGGCCATAGGCAGAATAAAACCCATTTGTAGCCATTACTTTAAGGCGTATGTTGCCTGTTGGCACTGCCCGTAAACGAACCGAAAGCTTATCTTCTTTTACATCAACAGCCAGCATTTGCCATTCTTCGGCATTGTTCACCGCATACATTACTGCACGTTCAAAGGGGGTGTTCCCAGCATTAAGCGTATGCCAGCTAATGTGTAATTCGTCACGTTCTATTTGTGCGTTTACATGCTCAACCTCAAAGCGGCTGCCTGATGATTGCCTTGTCCAGAGTGTATTTTCCTTATGCCTGATGCGATAGGTAAAACTTTCTTCATGCGAAGGAAGTATGGCTTGCACAACACCCAGCGGATCACTATCGCCGCCGCTGCAACCGCAGCCGCAATGAGCGTATGTCACAAGATAACGGAGCGGTGTTTTATGCAACACCCTGTTATTGGCATCAAGAGCTTCGGCTGTAAAACCTTCCAGCTTATGCCCGGTGTTGTTAAAGCGGGTATCTATGCGCAGCACACTCGCTATTTCTACTTCATCATATTTTATAAAGCCGGTAAGCACCACATAGTTTTGCAGTTGCACCTCTTCCTGTTTAAAAAGATGTTCATATTCCCACGGCGGTGTAGGATCGGGGATACGGTGTGGATCACGGAAATTTTCGTTTACATAAGGCGGTAATTCTGTACCACGGCCGCTTACATATTGCGGATCAAGCAGAGGATGCTCAATAAGTGCTTTATAGTGATAAAGCGAAATCCACCTGGAAGGGCAATAAGACATGATATCACTTGAAAATGCCGGCGAATAAATAGTGGCGGTGGTGGGGTCTAAACCATATTCACCTATAGACGCCATTTTATTTGCTACCGTATCATACGGTTCATACGCAGGGTAGTTGGTATCGAATAAAAGATCATCAGCAGGCAAACAGCCCGGTGCATGTGGAAAATTAAAGTAATGCCCTATTTCATGTGCCATTGCAATGCCATCATCTATAAACCCTGCCGCAGTACCACCACCACCGCCGCAGCCGGAAGCACCCCCTACAGGAATGCCGGATGGCAGCAGGCCATAGTAAACCATGTTGCTTTTGTTACCATCTACAACCTTGGCTATACCAAGCCAAAATAATAAATTGTTCCAACTGGATGGGCAAGCACCATTGGCTATTGCACCAGTCAGCGGTTCACTAAATGTAAACGTGCCGGCAAGTGTAATGTTAGGCGTTTGCGATACGGGAAACATTAAAAGGGTAGTGGCAAGTGTGCGTTGAAAATCGCCCAGCGAAGGTGCACTTAATTTAACCTGGTTACCGGAGGCCCCAGGCCCCCAATACTGCACGGGGATACCTCTTAAACGTAAGGTTTGTTTAAGGGAGGCGTTAATCTCAACTTCTGCATCTGCCATATATTTTTTATTACCTGGTACTTCTACATGCACCTTTAGCCTCATACGCCCCTTCATTAAAGATGCGGGTATAATAAAATTCAAAGAATTTAAAAGTGATCCACGTTCTTCAGCATATTTGGGGTCTGGTAAAGCTGTTATGGCAAAAGGCACCTGTTGCATGAGTGGTACAGCATCAACCCAAACACCATAACGGCGTACCTGCAGCATAACCGAGCCAGCAACATTCATTACATTAACAAGGCTGCTTTGCACATACACCCTTACATACGCAGGTTTATCTGCTACAAGGCGTACAGAATTATCAGGCCCACGATCAGCAGGATCTGTTAAGTGTTCGGCAGCGTGCCTGTATTGCATGGCCTGCGTTACCTCCACGCCGTTTACCACAATAAAAAAAATGCTGCGAACAGGTTCCAGCGCATCAATAGTATCCTTAACTAAGATAGACCGATGCGGCTCTTTTTCCAGCACACTAAGAATGGTACTGAGCGCTTTTTCAAATTTCATGTGAATGGTTTAATTGGTTACAGTTATCGTATAATAATAATTTTTACTTATCGTGTGTCAGTCTGCACCTGATAAGCTTAAGCGGGTATTATAATAAGTTAGCGATAAAATAAAACAACATTTTAATAGAAGATAGAATTGCATTCATCTTCATAAAGCCATCTGTTTTTTAGAAGAACGTTTTAAAAGGGTGGAGTTGTCAATAAATGTAAACATTAAAACTAATATTTAAACCCGCCGTTCTTTTGTTAATATAGAATTCATGATACAGTAGAAACCTGCCAACAAATCAATTGGCGTTAACCGGCAGCAGGCTAAAAGTTTATAGCGTTCAATAATTTTTTTATCATCATAGCAATAACCATTAAGTGATTTCTGTGCCCGGATTATTGTATACTTTTAATCTATACATCCATTAATATCCTCAGGTATGCGTATACAGAAAATCTTCTTCAGTTATTCAAGAATTGATGGATCAGATTTTGCCTTAAAGCTTGCACTTGATCTTAAAGAAAAAGGCTTTGATGTTTGGATTGATCAGGAAGACATCAGGGCAGGCTCAGAATGGGATATAGAAATTGAAAAAGCCTTAGAAACCTGCGACTGCGTACTATTTATTGAAACGGAAAAATCTGTGCTTTCCAACAACGTTCTTGACGAAGTGTATTATGCACTTGAGCAGCAAAAAAAAGTAATTCCGCTGATACTTGTTGACAGCAAAACACCTTTCCGGTTAATGCGCCTGCAGCATATTGATTTTAGTAAGAAGTATGAAACCGGATTAGCGCACTTACTTAACGAGCTTGAGGGCAATGCCTCTACGCCTGAGCCGATAACAGGCAAAACCATACTAATAACACAGGAGCCTATTTATAAAAGATATGCCGGGCTAATATTACTATTGGCAGTTGTTATTATTATAACTGCGGCAATTTTTATTTTTACTGCGGTTAATAAAACGCTTTCAATTGGTTCAATTGAAAAAACGACTGAGACTATTGACACTGCTTTAAATGCTCAAAAAAATTCGCAGGAAGTTAGAGGTAACACACTGGAAACCTTACCAGCAAACGATACGGTTATTATGGAAAGGCAATATGATAATGAGAAGCCTTTGCGCACCGGCAAAAAATTAAAAACAACAGTTACCAAATCAACAGTTGACAGAGGTATCGGATCAGAAAAAAATACAACAGATCATCTGCCTGGTTTAAATGAAACATTTGCCGGCGATTGGCAATTGTTTAGTGTTGAGCCTAAAGCTCAGTCGGTAAAAGGTTATCTTAAGATCACTGAAATTAATGACAAGGAAGTTGCTATAAAAAGTTATATGCAGTTTTATTATTTTAAAACCAATGCTACTGCTTACCCCACAATATTTAATGCGTTTGCAGGCTGTACCTCATGTAAATTGGCAAAAGAGATGAAGATGATTGTTGAAGATGTTGCTATTGGTTCGCAGGTGTATAAAATTTTAGAAAAAGACGGGGATAACGGCAAAACCGGTGATACCATAATGCAGGCAGGCAGTAACAAATCGCTGCATGCATCAGTAACCTTGCAATTGATTAATAGTACCCATGCAGTAATTAAAGTACAACGCACAACACCGGCTATACTTTCTAATGATGTAGTGCTGCAACCTTTTACTTACACGTTCCTGTTCACGAAAGACCAATAGCCGCCAATTAAAATGCTTTAATTTTAATAAAACGATTGTTATGCCTTATAAAGATTTAAGTACCGTTCATGCGTTGGTGTCTGATATTATTCGCCAGCCGCAAACAAAAGAGGAGTGGGTACAATACAGGCTAAGTGATGAGCAGGTTGATTTTTTTAAGACGAACGGCTACCTGGCTAATGTAAAAATGCTTGTTGATAACCAGGTTGATATTATTAAGGCGGAGATAGAATCGCTTGCGGATGTAAAACATCCCGGTCATCATTTGTTTTATGAATATCACAGCAATGAGTCAGCAGATCCTTCCACTGTTTTGTTTCATGCATTAGGTGCATGGCGTATAACGCCCGGGCTTCATGATGTGTTGTGGAATCCCCGTTTTATAGTTGCTGCCAGCCAGTTGCTTGGTGATGTACCTTTACGTTTCTGGCACGATCAATTGTTTTGCAAGCCTCCCAAAAAAGGCGGTGTGGTTGCCTGGCACCAGGATTATTCTTACTGGACAAGAACAAAGCCTGTAGCCCATCTCACCTGCTGGTGCGGCCTTGATGATTCTACTGAAGAAAATGGTTGCCTGCAATATGTACCCGGCAGCCATCGTTGGGGATTGCTGCAGAAACCAGCGCTTGCCGGTGATCTTATGGGCATAGAAAATTTTCTTACACCAGAGCAACGAAAAGCATTTAAGCCAATCCCTGTTGAAACAAAAGCAGGGGAGGCTATCTTTCATCATCCATTAACATTGCATGGTTCCGGCGAAAATAAAAGCGATCAGCCGAGACGTGCTTTTGTAATAAACGTATTTGCTGATGGGGTTATAAGTGATACCAATGAGGCTTTACTTACCGGCGTACCACCTGTACCTAAGGGCCATAAAATGGAAGGCCGGTTTTTTCCTTTATTGTGTAACGAATAACATTAGTAGTTATCCACTAATGGCGCTATTGAAACACGAAGCTAAAACACAATCTTCCAATTAAGCCTGCCTTGATAGTTACAGTTTAATAAATTCAACCCGCCTGTTTTGCGCTTTACCTTCCTGGTTAGTATTTGGTGCAGCAGGTTGCAGCTCACCTTTGCCATCTGTTTGCATGCGGCTTTCATCAATGGCAAATTCATTTTTAAGAGAGGCTTTTACAGCATCTGCCCTTTGTTTAGAGAGGGAAAGATTTGCAGCATCATCACCATCGCTATCTGTATAACCTATAATATTTATTTTAACGGCGGCATTATCCTGCAGTACCTGTGCAACCTGTTTCAATGTACCGTAAGACTCTGCTTTTATGTTTGCAGAGTTTACATCAAATAAAATTCCCGTGGTAGAAAATTTACCTTCCGTCATCAGCTTGTTTCTTGTATCAGGTGCACCTATCGCCATCTTAAAATTGCTCATGAGCCAGTTGCTGCCATCATTATTCAAATCGGTTCTAAACCGGATAGCATTATACTTTAATGTTTCACTCAGCACCATTGGCAAATCACAAACTTTATTTTGATCAAGATATACACGCACTCTTTGTTTTTGCCGCCATACTGAAACGTGGTAGGCATGAACAGAGCGCCGTTCCAGGCCGGCTACATGTGTACTGTTCATTAAAATTTTATGGCCTGCAGTTTCATAGCTATCGTAATTAAAATTTTCCATATACGGGTCAATCATAAACTGGGCACGGGCAGGTGCATATTCAAAAGGGTCTTTCTTTACATCTATACTTGCCAATTGAAACCCGAATGGTGAAGTATTAGGGCCTTTCATTTCTGCAGGTGGTATAAATATTACATCATATTCTAAAGTAAAATTATCAGGCAGGGCATTTATAAACATCGGTATATAAAAACCTTCTGTAGCTACACTTAACCATTTACCAGGCCTGCCATCAACAGTCATTATTTCGCCGGACCCG
>JANLXV010000528.1:0-4973 GCA_031365305.1 Chitinophagaceae bacterium | reverse complement strand
AAATGGTATGGATATGGTGATTGGCTCAAGAGCCCTGTGTAAAAAAGATAAAGGTTCTATGACGGTGCAACAGATTTTTGGCAACTGGCTTGCGACACGATTGATAAAGATTATTTATGATGTGCAATACACCGATCTTGGGCCTTTCCGAGCCATACGCTACGATAAACTTTTGGAGATAAATATGCAGGACACTACCTATGGCTGGACGGTGGAAATGCAATTAAAAGCTGCTAAATTGAAAATGAAAATCATAGAAGTGCCTGTTAATTATCGCAAACGCATCGGGTTTTCAAAAATTAGCGGAACGGTAAAAGGTACCGTGCTGGCGGGCTATAAGATCATTACCACCATTTTTAAATACTGGTAAAATGAAATTACACTATTTATTATTGTTATTAATCACTATATACTTCCTTGGTTCGTGTAAACCAAAAGCATCGCCACTATTAGAAGCCTTTCAACAAAAATGGTATGCAGGTAAAGCGGAACTAAGCAGCTATGCTTTGCAACAAGCCCGTTATGGCGAAGTGCGAAACGGTGAAGCAGTGTTGATTTTTGTTACCGAAGATTTTTCAACAGGTAAAGTAGTAAAGCTGGATGAGCCCGATAAAACAAGCAATAAAGTGCGGATATTAAAAATGAACATGACAAAGAAATTTGTTACCGGTATCTATCCTTATTCCATGATGCTTTCCGTTTTTACACCGGTATCAAAAGAAGGAAATGAAAAAACGCTTAAAGCCGATTGTTCATCACAGGAATGGTGCGGACATACCTTTTCGCAACTAAAGTTGAATGGGGGAAATTACAACTGGAAGCTTTATTCGTATTTCGAAAAAGAAGGCGAACAGGATAAAAAACTGGGTGATGATTTGATGGAAGATGAACTCTGGAACCGCATCCGCATAGATCCTGCTGCTTTGCCGCAGGGAAGAGTTTCTATGCTTCCCGGCTTGTTGTGGCAACGTTTATCACACATTGAAATGAAAGCACAAGATGCCGTATTATCATTATCTAAGTCTGATACCTTTTTTATAAAAGACAGCAGCCTTAAAATGTACACCATACATTATCCGGATGCGCAACGCAAATTGCAGATCTATTTTCAAGCCACATTTCCACATGAGATTTTTGGCTGGCAGGAAACTTACCCTGATGGTTTTGGCAACAATAAAAAAATGCTCACTACAAAAGCCATCCGCAAAAAAACAATCTGGTCAGAATATTGGAAACACAATACCGTTGCCGACAGCACATACCTTGACAGGCTGCAACTGATGCGTTATGAATGATAAGCAACGACATGAAAAATCATGGCTGCTTTATTTCGCATTGCTGCTAAGTGGGTGCAGTTATTACTTGTTATCCTATCAAACGTTAAGAGATAATTTTCCACAGGTCATTTCTCTTTTTACAATTTTGTTTGCGGCTTATTATGTGTCTTATAAATTTTTCTCTGCTACACATTTTACATATTTGTTGATCGGTGGCATTGCATTTCGTTTGATGTTGTTGTTTTCTGTTCCTAATCTTTCTGATGATGTGTATCGTTTCATCTGGGATGGAAGACTGGCAGCGAATGGCATTAATCCTTTCAGCCATTTACCTTCGGAGATCATGCATATACAAGGGGTTACTGGCATTACCAAGGAACTGTTTGAAAAATTAAACTCTCCCAATTATTATACGATCTATCCCCCGTTAATGGAAGGTATTTTTTGGATGGCAGGAAAATTATTTCCTTTGAATGTATTGGGCTCAATTGTTTTTTTGAAATGCATTATTGTACTATTTGAATTCGCAACTTTTTATTTATTGGTACAACTCTTAAAAAAATTATCATTACCAAAACACTTATCGCTGCTGTACATTTTAAATCCACTCGTGATTACAGAACTTACCGGCAATGTACATTTTGAAGCAGTGATAATCTTTTTTGTGCTGCTTTCTTTTTTATTATTACTTCAAAACAAAGGGCAGATTTCAGCTATTTTTTTAGGAGCAGGCGTTGCCACAAAATTACTCCCTGTTCTTTTTCTTCCTTTGATATTTTATAAACTGGGTTGGCGGAAAGGCCTGTTGTATTCATTGATCACCGGCGTTACCACATTGCTTTTATTTGCAATCGTTTTTGATGTTACTACGGTGGAACACTTGCTTGTAAGCATTGATTTATTTTTTAGAAAATTTGAATTTAATGCAAGCATTTATTACCTGGCGAGGTACTTAGGTACGCTGCTACTAGATTATAATATTATTGCTATTGCCGGACCGGTTTTAATTTTACTATCAGCATTAATCATCCTGATCATTTCTTTTAAAAGAAGAAATATGTCATCTCTAATCTTTTTCAACAAGGCTCTATTTATCATCGCTACCTGGTTTCTGTTTTCTACAACCATACATCCCTGGTACATTTGCCTGCCTGTTGCGCTGGCTGTTTTTACAACATATCGTTATGCCATCATCTGGTCGTTCACTGCTACGTTAAGTTATGCCGCTTATCAAACCGTTCCTGTAAAAGAAAATTTATGGTTAGTGGGCGCAGGTTATGTTTTTATGATAGGGTATGCGATTTGGGAAATGCGAAAGAAATCAGGCCTACCCATTTAATTTTTTTCCACCATTCTTATTTTCTTCTTCTGTCAACACTAAAATCAAAAATATCCCAGCGGTTATAATGTCCTGATGTATCTAAAGTCATTTTTTCTTTGATGGCTTCATCAGGGTTTTCAATGATGCAATACAAAATCTCTTCTTTGTTAAATTGTGGTTGCAGCAGGTATTCGCCTTTTGCATCAATAACACAACTTCCACCATTCAATATATTTTTTTCAGGGGTGTCTTTCAAATGGCCGGGTAATGTAACGGTTGATAGAAAATCTTTTACCTGCATCATTTGTCCGGCAGCAATTACATAACACCTGCCTTCAAAAGCATAATGACGGCTTGCCACCTGGTGCATGTCATGAACGGTTGGCCACAAAGCAATATGAAGGATCTCTGCTTCATTGTGCAAAGCTTGCCGGCTCAATGGCATCCAGTGTTCCCAGCAAATCAGTCCTCCCATTTTACCCCATTTTGTAGCTACGGTTTTCAAACCGGCTGCATCACCCTGCCCATATAATAATTTCTCAGTGAAGGTGGGAACGAGCTTACGGTGATGATTTACAATCGCACCATCTTCATTTATAAATACAAAAGAATTATAGATGGTGCCATTGCCCGGGCCATCTAAAATCTTTTCGTTGAACCCAATGGAAACAATGACTTTGTTTTCTTTTGCTACTGTACAAATAGCCGCCATTTCTTCACCATTAACTGCTACGCTATTCTTGTGCAATTGCATAAAAACTTCTTTGGCCGCTTCATTATTCCATATTCCGATTTCAGGACAATGGTCGAGCCAGGCAGGATAACCGCATAGCCATGTTTCGCCAAACACAATTAATTGAGCTTCTTTTGAAGCGGCTTCCGTTATACAAAAAATGGCTTTTCCCACGCTGGCAGTGAGATTGCCATATACAGGCTTTTGCTGAACGATGGCAACTTTTAATGACTTCATATTATGAAGCTAAGCAAATACACTAACCAGAATAAAGAAACGCCAGACAATACTGTTTCCCCGAGGTGGGTAGTATAGATTTCGTTCGCAAAAAAGAAACAGAGACATGCAATAAGAATACAAATCAAAAAAATATTTGAGATCTGTATGATAGGCCTGTTGGCAAGCGTATGCTTTATTAAATTATTACGCCATTTAAAAAGCTTCCAAAAGGCAATATTAAAGACTGCAATAAAATGCTTTGAATACTTCAAACAACAAGTAAGACATTTTTATTCATTTTTATCTTCCTGGAAGATTATTAATTTCTATACCATTTTTCAATCACCTTTAAAGCCGGTCGTTCCTGCGGCGTGTAGTCAATATCTCTGTTGCGATGGCGTGTATTTTCTATGTACCATTTCCAAACATAGCCGCCCGCAAACCAACTCTTCCCTTTCAAACTTTCGTATAAGGCCTCATAGGCAGTGGCCTGGCCCTGGTCGTTTTGGTCTCCCTCATTTTCTTTCCACGGCTCTGCTGCGGTGTAATCAACATTGCGGTAGCCATATTCTGTGAATAGTATTGGCCGCTTATATTTTGAACTTATTTTTTCAAGCTCACCAGTGTATTTTATCCATCCTTTTTGTAACGATTCTTTGGAAGGTGATTTTTCGGTAGATAACGGAAAGTAAGCATCTACCCCAATATAATCTAGCTTCTGCCAGAAAGGAACATACTTGTAATCGTCCCAATTAGCAGCATAACTAAGTTTGCCGTGGTACACCTTTTTCAAGGTATCAATAAATGTATTCCAAAATTGTGGACGCTCTTTTATGCTTGTTCCTAATTCGGTGGCAATGCAAAGAATATCTACTTGCATACTATCACCTAAGGCAGCAAAATGTAGCATATATTCCTGGTAACTGTTTTCCCATACCTGCCATTCTTTCTCTGAGGTTAACGTAAACTCCCCTGTGTAAATCCCGTCTCCTATCCACAGGTGGGGCTTCAGCATTACAGACAACTTTTTTTGGTGAGCTAATTCAATACTGCCAATAACGCCTTCATCACTTTCTCCCCACCACTGTCCCTTATGGTTGTATTTAATCTCAGGGTTTTCTGTAGAACAAAAAGCATAAGGCATAACAGCAATACTGTTTGCATAACTGTTTAGTATCGGGAGCAATGCACCGGAATCAATCGCCTCAACGGGCGCTACCATACTGATGCCTTTAATGTAAAAGGCTGCTGAGGGTGAGGTATTATTTGACGATGCTGTATCCGTATTGAAACAACTGATACAATTGAGTGATAGAACAACGGCAAGTAAAAGCCTAACAGTAATCGCAATCAAAGTTTATGAGTTAAGTAGATGGTATGTATAACATCTCTGAAAACGGGCTACTGCTTCCATAGGGCGATA
>JANLXV010000503.1:0-13366 GCA_031365305.1 Chitinophagaceae bacterium | reverse complement strand
GAACGTTCTTCTTGCAAAGCCGGTGTAATAAAACTGGCAACCGGGCAGGGAAGTATTACCGCTCATCAGCAAAAAATTTTTAGATGCGTTGTGGCTGCACATAAACAAACTGGCGCACCAATATTAACGCACACAACTGATGGCACACTTGCGCTTGAACAGGTAGAACTATTTTTAAAACTTGGTGCCGATTTACATCATGTTGTACTTTCTCATGTAGATAGAAATAAAGACCTCTCTTATCACAAAACGCTGATGCAATCCGGCGTATCGGTTGAATACGATAGCCATTTTCGCTGGAAGAATGAAGCCGGGAACTGGACTTATTTTTTACTCGAAAAATTATTACCTGACTATGCTTCTCAGATTACGATAGGCATGGACATGGCCCGCAACACGTATTGGCAATCTTATGGCGGTAGCCCCGGAATGAATTACCTGCTTTCAACCTTCCGGGAACAGATGCAGGCCAGGGGCATGTCATCATATACTAACCAGATTTTTTTTACAAACCCACAAAAGCTTTTCACTTTTAAAAATTAACCACTCTATGACACAAACACCCATTCGCACAACAGTTATAGGAAGTTATCCATTTCCGGGCTGGCTTGAATTTGCTTCGCAGAACATGGACAAATTTGGCAAGGCTGATATTGATGAGATGATTGAAGATGCGGTAATTGCTGCAATACATGACCAGGTTACTGCAGGACTTGATGTGATAACCGACGGTGAACAAACCAGGCTCGATTTTAATTTATCTTTTTATGGCTACATTAAAGGCATTGAAAAAAATGAAGAAGAAACGAGAAAATTTGGCCCGGCCGCACATGACCAACGTGGTAAAAATAATATTGTTGGTGACTTAGTAGCGCCTATGGGCTTAGGTGCTGTGAAAGAATTTTTGCGTTTGAAAAGGTTAGCGCCTGCCGGGCCGATTTTAAAAACAAGTGTACCGGGCCCGTTTACCTTAAGCGGAAGATTGTTGCCTAATGATAAATACAAAGACCGGTATGCAATAACAGAAGCCTTATTACCAATCATTAGTAAAGAACTGGAAGCCTTGGTGGAAGCGGGCTGCACAGAGATTACTGTAGACGAACCAAGCATGAGCTGTTATGCTTACAAAGAAGACACAAAAAGATTTGTTGATATTTTTAATCGCACGGTAAAACCTATATTGGGCAAGTGCAATCTTAGTACACACCTGTGTTTTGGAAATTTTAAAGGCCGGCCCGTTGGTTACAGAAGTATAAAACCTATGTTACCTGATTTTCTTGAAATGACTGTGGATGAAATTCACATTGAAATGGCAAACCGTGAATTTACAGAAATTGAATTGCTGGCCCCATTTGCTGAAAAGATGCATGTTGCCGTTGGCATTATTGACGTTAAAAATTATTACATTGAAACGGTTGAAGATGTTGTGGAACGGATACAAAGATGTTTAAAATATGTACCTGCAGAAAAGTTATCTGTAGCACCTGATTGCGGCCTGAGCCAAACAGCAAGATGGGCCTCAAGACAAAAATTAATTAACATGGTGAAGGGTGCAAAACAAGTAAGAAGCCTCCTCTAACTCCTCCGTTGCAGGAGACAAGACAGGTGTTTGAATGATGCAGTGCTCTCCTATAATAGAAGCTTATGATACAAGCCATAAAAAAAAATGAAGCGCTGGTTGCAGAAATGAATGCATTGATGAATGATGAAAAGCATTTCCATTTGTGGTGGCTGGGGCAAAGTGGTTTTTTACTACAATGGCAGGGTAAAAGAGTTTTGATTGACCCTTATCTTTCTGATTCGTTAACTGTAAAATATGCAACCACAGATAAGCCGCACACGAGGATGAGTGAAAGAGCTACCAGCCCTGAATTGCTAACAAATATTTCAATCGTAACATCCAGTCATAATCATACTGATCATCTTGATGCAAAAACATTGATACCCCTGCTGAAAAATAACCCGGGTATTAAATTTATTGTTCCGGAAGCAAACAGAAATTTCGTTGTTGATAGAGTAAAATGCGATGTTGATTTTCCTGCAGGCTTAAATGCAGGCGGAGATATAACTATTGATGGCTTTACTTTTCATGGCGTGCCGGCAAAGCATAATGAAATAGAAAGAGATGCCAATGGCAATTGTAAATTTATGGGCTATGTTATTCAGTTTGGCAACTATGTAGTGTACCACAGCGGCGACACATTGTGGTTTGATGAGATGATTGATTTACTCAAGCCTTTCAGAGTTGATGTGGCTTTACTACCCATAAATGGCAATAAATCCGAAAGAAAAGTTGCAGGTAATTTAGACTGCCGCGAAGCAGCAGAGTTAGCAAAAGCGATTGGTGCAAAAGTGGTGATACCTTGTCATTACGATCTGTTTACTTTTAATACTGCAGATGTAAACGATTTTATAAGAGAAGCTGAAAAAATTGATCAGCCCTATACTGTGTTAAAAATCGGCGGCAGGTATGATGCTGCTCTATGAAGCGTGCCGCTCTATGAAGCGTCTTCGCTTCATAGAGATTTTTTATCGCCTCCGGCGATATAATAAGATATTTAAATAAAATAATTACATAAGATTACAAGTCATGAGTTACGAATTCGCAGATGGTTATAAAATACGGGATCAATATGGCTTATACTTTATGACGTTTACAATTGTAGGTTGGATTGATCTTTTCAGTAGAAAAATATACCGTGACTTGTTTATCAAAAACATGCAGCATTGCCGTGAGAAAAAGGAGTTGTTAGTAGGTGCCTATGTTATCATGACGAATCATGTGCATGTGATCTGGCAATCTAAATGCGGAAAGTTAAGTGATACCTTGAGGGATTGTAAGTCGTTCAACACCAAGCAATATCTACAGGCAATAGAAAAAGAAAATGAAAGCCGGGAAAATTGGTTATTGCACATGTTCAGGTTTTATGCCAACAGAACTAATCAGAATAAGGAGTTTAAAATATGGATAAGCGGAAGTCATCCAGAAGAGATTACAACCAAAGATTTTTTAATGAGTAAACTTAATTATATTCATGAGAACCCGGTAAGAGCAGGGTGGGTTGAAAAGCCGGAACATTACATATATTCAAGTGCATCCAATTATATTACTGGTAAAGGAATTATGGATATAGATTATTTATTTTAATTATTGTTATATCGCCAGAGGCGAACAAATACCTGTGACAGGTATTCATAAAATCATCACCCATGAATAATTTCTTTTCAGCAAAGCCTCCAGGCACTTATACCATCATCTTTATCTTAAGAGTGATCATAGGTTTATTTCTCATTTACCATGGCCGTGAAGTTTTTGACGCAGCAAAAATGAACGAATATGCACAATGGGATATGTATAAAAATTCGGCATCCGGAAAGCTTATGGTATATGCAGGTAAAGGCGCTGAATTTGTAGCAGGTGTGCTGCTGGTAGTAGGGCTATTTACAAGGGTCGCTGCATTGATCATTATTGGCACTTTTATTTACATTCCTTTTTTTGTTGGCAGTGGTAAAATTTGGGCAGATGATCAGCATCCTTTTATGTTTGTTTTAATGGGTTTGCTTTTTTTATTCGCCGGGCCTGGTAAGTTTAGTATGGATGAAGTTTTGTTTAAACAAAGACGATAAATTACACTTGCTTTCTAAGGTCACAATTTGTGACCGCATATAATTAATGCTTGCATGCAATTAGCTGTTATTCATAAAAAGATCTACGAAATACGTGGGTTCAAAGTAATGCTGGACTTCGACCTTGCAGAATTATATGAAGTTGAAACTAAAGCACTTAATCAGGCTGTTAAACGAAATGTTACGAGGTTTCCGAAAGACTTTATGTATCATCTTACCAAGGAAGAATGGGATTTTCTAAGGTCACAAATTGTGACCTTAGAGGCAGAAGGCAGAGGCAGGTATCCTAAATATTTACCCTTTGCCTTCACTGAACATGGCGTTACTATGTTGGCTTCTGTCTTACGAAGTGAAAAGGCCATCAAGATGAATATTGCAATCGTAAGAGCTTTTATTGCTTTACGCCAGTTTGCTATTAATTACAAAGACCTGGCTGAACAAATAACAGAACTCAAGCAAATAGTTGGCAATCATGGTGGACAATTAAACCACATCTATAACGCCTTAGAAAGTCTTCTGGATGATAAAGCTAGTCAAAAGAAATGGGAAGACAGGGAGAGGATTGGTTTCAAATCAAACGTAAAAAAAGCATGAAGAAATTTATATTAATTATATACCTGCTTGGCTTATCCTTAGTATCATTCACCCAGCAAAACACATATTGCAACCCCATAAATATTGATTATGGCTACAGCCCAATACCCAACTTTAGCGAATGGGGCCGGCATCGTGCTACTGCAGACCCGGTAATAGTAACCTACAAAGACGATTATTATTTATTTTCTACCAATCAATGGGGTTATTGGTGGAGTTCCGATATGTTGAACTGGACATTTATTTCTAAAAAATTTTTGCGGCCCTGGAACGCTGGTGTATATGATGAATTGTGTGCGCCGGCTGTGGGTGTTATTGGTGATACCATGATTGTGTTTGGCTCAACATATTCTACCAACTTCACTTTGTGGATGAGCACTGATCCTAAAGGCAATGACTGGAAACCGCTTGTAGATTCTTTTGAAATCGGCGGATGGGATCCAACTTTTTTTACTGATGATGATGGACGTCTTTATATGTATAATGGCAGCAGCAATAAATTTCCCATGTATGGAATAGAATTGAATAGAAAAACATTTAAACCCATTGGCACAAGAAAAGAAATGTACCTGCTGGAACCCTGGCGCTTTGGCTGGCAACGCTTTGGAGAAAACATGGATAACACGTTTCTCGATCCGTTTATTGAAGGCTCACACATGACAAAATATAACGGCAAATATTATTTACAATATGGCGCACCCGGTACTGAATTCAGTGGTTATGCTGATGGTGTATTAGTTGGTGATCATCCGCTCGGTCCATTCGAGGCTATGTCAGAACCCTTAAGTTTTAAAATGGGCGGCTTTGTTCGTGGAGCCGGCCATGGCGCTACTTTCCAGGATAAGTATAAGAACTATTGGCATGTGTCTACAACAGTCATCTCTGTTAAAAATACTTTTGAGCGCAGGTTAGGTATATGGCCTACCGGTTTTGATAAAGATGGTATGATGTTTTGCAATACGACCTTCGGTGATTACCCCCATTATTTACCTGCCCCCTCTGACTCCCCCGGTGGGGAAGGATTAGCTCAGTCGCAGGGTGGGCAAAGTAGTTATGGCAAAGTCTTCCCCGCTGGGGGAGACCTGCCTGCCGGACAGGCAGGTTTAGAGGGGGCCTCAAAATATTTTACCGGCTGGATGTTGCTGAATTATAACAAGCCTGTGCAGGTGTCTTCAACATTAGGTGGTTTTCATGCCAACAATGCCGTAGATGAATTGGCAAAAACCTACTGGAGTGCAACCTCTGGTAATAAGGGAGAATATATTCAAACAGATCTTGGTAATGTGTCTACGGTAAATGCTATACAGATAAATTATGCCGACCAGGATGTATCGTTTCCGAAAGAGATGGATACTATTTTCTTAGGCAAAACTATTGGGCTATACCATCAATATAAACTCTACTATTCTAACGATGGGAAAAAATGGAATGTACTGGTAGATAAAAGCAACAATAAAAAAGATGTGCCACATGAATATGTAGAACTTGAAAAACCAGTCCAGGCAAGGTTTATAAAACTTGAAAATCTTAAAACGCCCACGGGCAAATTTGCCATCAGCGGCTTCAGGGTATTTGGTAATGGCAATGGGCCAAAACCAGATACAGTAAAGGCTTTCATTATATTGCGTACAGAGAAGGATAAACGCAGTGCTTTTATAAAATGGCGGCTGGTTGATAATGCCTTTGCCTATAACATCTATTATGGCACCAATCCTGATAAACTATATACCAGCATTATGATACATGCCAACAATGAATACTGGATGAAAGCTATGGATTCGCAAAAGACATACTACTATTGCATAGAAGCTATAAACGAAAATGGTGTATCACCAAGAACACAGGTAATGAAAGTTGAATAGGAAGGACGCCGTCGTTCCGAGCGAAGCGAAGCAATCTGTAGTTTTGAAATATCAATAATTTGGGTTGGTTTAAGAAAAACGTTTTTTAATTTATAGGATTGCTTCTCCGCCAAGGTGAATTTTAAACCCCACAGATTACAAGTGGCGGATCGCAAAGAAGGAGAGTCAGTGCGTCCGTCTTTGCGGGCAAAGCGAAGCAATCTGTAGTTTTGATAATATTAATCACTTGAATTGCTCTAAGAAAAACGTTTCTTAATTCATTTATGAGATTGCTTCTCCGCCAATAAGAGAATTTAAACTTCAAAATTTTCATGCGGATATCAAAGACAGAAAGTCATTGCGGCCGTCTTTGCGAGCAAAGCGAAGCAATCTTATAATAGGGCTTGATGGCATCAATACACCAAATTTGAATTGCTTTAAGGAGAACATTTTTTTAATTTATTTCTGGGATTGCTTCTCCGCCAATAAGAGAATTTAAACTTCAAAATTTTCATTCGGATCGCAAAGCCGGAAAGTCACTGCGGCCGTCTTTGCGAGCAAAGCGAAGCAATCTTATAATAGGGCTTGATGGCATCAATACAACAAATTTGAATTGCTTTAAGAAGAACATTTTTTTAATTTATTTCCGGGATTGCTTCTCCGCCAAAATGAGACTTAAACTTGTAAAAGTTTGAATGCGGATCGCAAAGACGGAAAGTCACTGCTGCCGTCTTTGCGAGCAAAGCGAAGCAATCTTCTAACACGGGTTTCATAAATAAATACAACATTGCTTCGTCTGCATAAAGTTCTTTAACTTAAGTTATTATTTTGCGTCTTTACAAAGACGAGTCTTGCTATCATTTCAAAAGTTATAACCCCGAATACTCATTATTAATTATCCCAATGAAATTTCTAAAAATTTTTATCAGTTTCCTCTTACTCGTTTCGCATGTGCAGGCGCAGGAAAAGCCACCATTCTATAACGACATACAAACCTTTAAAAGCATTGACAGCAGCGCTTTCCCGGGCACAGGCAAAACTTTATTTGTTGGTAGTTCATCATTTACTAAATGGACAGATGTTCAAAATTATTTCCCAAATATTCCCATCATCAATCGTGGCTTTGGCGGTTCTACACTAACAGATCTAATAAGGTATGCCAATGATGTCATCATCCCCTATCAGCCGAAGCAGATCGTAATTTATTGCGGCGAAAACGATCTGGCTTATGCTGATACAGTTTCTGCGCAAATGGTTTTAGAAAGATTCAAAACATTGTTTGGCATTATAAGAGCCATTCAGCCAAGGGTGCCAATAGATTATGTATCAATAAAGCCAAGTCCAAGCCGGGCAAGGCTTATGCCTAAAATGGTTGAGGCCAATAAGCTCATAAAAAAGTTTTTAAAAAAGAAAAAACACACCGCTTTTATCAACGTGTATAATGCCATGCTTGGCAGCAACGGCCAACCCTTGCCGGATATTTTTATTGAGGATAACCTGCACATGAATGCAAAAGGCTACGCCATCTGGCAAAAAATAATTGAACCGTATATAAATAAAAATTAAACCAGTTCACATGAAAAGGATTTTGTCTCTCACTGTTTTTGTTATTGTATTGATAACGTCTGTATCGGCGCAAAATACTTCTGCAACAAACATGAAAAGTTTTGTAGATGCCCTTATGGCGAAGATGACTTTAGCAGAAAAAATAGGCCAGCTAAATTTATTAACCGGTGGTGAAGCCTCAACAGGTTCCGTGGTAAGTACTGACGTAGAATCAAAAATAAAGGCAGGAAATGTCGGTGGTATATTTAGCATGAGCACACCAGCACGCATAAGGAAAGCGCAGGAAATTGCAGTAACACAAAGCAGGCTTAAGATCCCTATTATTTTTGGAATGGATGTTATTCACGGTTATAAAACAGTGTTCCCAATTCCGCTTGGTGTATCATGCACCTGGGATATGAAAGCCATTGAACAATCCGCAAGAATTGCAGCAACAGAAGCTACAGCCGATGGCATTTGCTGGGCCTACTCGCCTATGGTTGACGTTGCCCGTGATCCACGCTGGGGGCGTATCTCAGAAGGTAACGGTGAAGATGCATACTTGGGATCTCAAATTGCAAAAGCCATGGTTAAAGGTTACCAGGGCGATGGTCTTGGCAAAACAAATACATTGATGGCTTGTGTAAAACATTATGCGTTGTATGGTGGCGCTGAAGCCGGCAGAGATTACAATACAACAGACATGAGCAAGATAAAAATGTATAACGAATATCTTTCGCCATACAAGGCTGCTATTGATGCCGGCGTAGGTTCTATCATGACATCTTTTAATGAGATTGACGGCATTCCGGCCACAGCCAATAAATGGTTGCTCACAGATCTTTTGCGGAAGCAATGGGGTTTTACCGGCCTGGTGGTTACAGATTACACTTCCCTTAATGAGATGACAGATCATGGCATGGGCGATCTGAAAACAGTGGCAGCGCTGGCTTTAAGAGCCGGTGTAGACATGGATATGGTTGGGGAAGGATTTCTAACAACGCTGCAGCAATCTTTAAAAGAAGGTAAAGTCACCCAACAGGAAATTGACAATGCCTGCAGAAAAGTTTTAGAAGCAAAATATAAACTCGGCTTGTTTACTGATCCTTATCTCTACTGTAATGAGCAACGTGCCTCGGCTGAAATTTTTACTGACGCTAACAGGGCTGTAGCAAGAGACATGGCTGCAAAAAGTTTTGTGCTTTTGAAGAATGCTAACAATGTGTTGCCATTAAAATCTTCTGGTACAATCGCTTTGGTGGGACCGCTTGCTGACAACAAAGAAAATATGATCGGCACCTGGGCGGTTTCGGGTGATCCAACTAAAGCGATATCATTATTACAGGGCATTAAAAATGTTGCGCCAAATGTAAATGTGGTTTATGCAAAGGGCGCAAATGTTTCTGAAGATTCAGTGCTGGAAATTAATACCAGTGTATTTGGCAAGCCATTAAACAGGGATAGGCGCAATGCTGATACGATGATCAATGAAGCTGTTCGTGCAGCCCAAAATGCCGACATTATTGTAGCTGCTTTAGGTGAGCTTGCCGAGATGACGGGTGAAAGTTCCAGCCGTTCAGATATTACTGTTCCAAAAAGTCAGAGAGATTTGTTAGATGCTTTGATTAAAACCGGCAAGCCTGTAATAGTGGTTTTATTTACCGGCAGACCATTAGCTATTCCTGAAATTGATAAAAGCGCCAATGCTATTTTAAATACCTGGTTTGGTGGCACAGAAGCCGGCAACGCTATTGCAGATGTATTATTCGGTAAGAAAAATCCTTCAGGGAAATTAACAACATCGTTCCCTGTAAATGTAGGCCAGGTACCGATCTACTACAATCATAAAAACACAGGCCGGCCTTTGGTTGGTGATAAGTTTGGTAAATTCAGATCAAATTATCTTGATGTATCCAATCAGCCATTATATCCTTTTGGTTATGGTTTAAGCTACTCAAACTTTACCTATAGTGATGTTACGCTCAGCAACAAAACGCTTTCTTCAACAGGAAAAATAACGGCATCTGTAACTGTAACTAACAGCAGTAATGTAGATGGTGTTGAAACCGTTCAGTTATACATAAGAGATTTGGTAGGTTCTGTAACAAGACCTGTAAAAGAATTGAAAGGTTTTAAAAAGGTATTTATAAAAGGAGGTGATGCACAGGTTATAAGTTTTGATATCACCGCAAACGATTTAAAATTCTTTAACAGTAATCTTGATTTTGTAGCAGAGCCAGGAGATTTTAAAGTATTTATCGGCACTAATAGCCGTGATGTAAAAGAAGCCGATTTTTCATTGAGCAAATAGTTAAGCAGCTTCTGCTGTTCTGTTGAAAATCTCCTCAATATTTTTTTGAATGGTTTCGCACAGGCGTTGCATTGGCAGATCATTTGCATCTTTTCCAAAAGGTTCTTCAATTTCTTCTGCAATTAACTCAAGACTGCCTAATACATAAAACATAAATACAACAACCGGTATTACGAGGTAACCCAGGCTGAAACCAAGCCCACAGGCAATGTGAGCACATAAAGAAAAATAAATTTCTTAATGAACACGCTGTAAGAATATGGTATCGGTGTGTTCTTGATTCTTTCACAGGCGCCGCATATATCCAGGAACGACATCAGCTCAGGGTTAATGAATAATAGTTGTTCAGGCAATAGCTTTTTATCATTTTGCAACTGCTGCACTTTAGTCATCATTTTTATAACAACCTGGTTTGGGATATGACCGTTATGATCAAAATTCGGGATCTCGGGATGCGGATGATCGTCCAGTTCCCATCTTGATTCTTCAGATTGCAAATGCGTTTTTAATTCATAGGCGAACACGGGAATCATCTGGCAAAAGAATTTTTTATTGAAGTCATCTCCGACAAGTATTCCTGATAATTTTATGGCAAGGTTGCGGCTGTTATTTACCAAACCGCCCCACTGCCTGCGGCCCTCCCACCAGCGATCATAAGCAGTGTTGGTGCGAAACACCAATAACATAGAAATGGCGAACCCCAATAAAGTATGTAACACAGATACATTTTTTAAATGGCTGTTTTCCGACAATTGTAAAACGCCGATCTCCAGCCAGGCAATCAACCATGAATAAAGTGCCATACCTGCAAGCAGCGGGAACATTTTCCTGATCGTGTCTGCTCTATTAAAATTGAAGATGAAACGAAGCCAAACCCGGGGATTATAAGAGATCATAACATGCTTATGTTTAAACGATATAAACCTAAATTAATAAGATTGTTTTACCTGTTATTATTTTATGATGAAGTAATCAACTTTAAGTCTACGATCTTATTATCAATCTCTTCTTTTATTTTTGTCGTCTACTATTTTTGCCATAGAATATTTTCCTGCCCATTATTTGTTCATCATTTAAAACAAAACTATGTCTACGCTTAATAGTGTAATGATGCAATATTTTCAATGGTACACATCTGCAGATGGCTCTTTATGGAATAAACTTATACATGATGCCAGAGAACTTGCTCAAAAAGGTATCACGGCTTTATGGTTGCCGAGTCCGGAATGTAGATCATGTCTCCGGGTGACATAAGATATACATACAAGATCAGTTATGGAAAATACCTGTAGATTTCTTTCCTGTTCGTAACTCTGCTGAGTTTAATCGTATCATCTTCAAATAGAAAACCAACTCTATAATCTCCCACCCTTATGCGGTAAGCAGTTTTATAACCTTTAAGTTTTTTTACGCCGGGCAGATCACCTAATAAGGACACTTGCTGCATGGTCTCAATTAATTCAGCCAGGTTAAATGCATAGGTTTATTAAGTTTTTTTAAAGAATCTTTCTCAAACTATTTGGTTGCAATAATCTTCATTAACTCCGCAGTGTATTCAAAAAAATGGTCGCATCAACAACTTCGTCGTAAGCTGTATCTTCCATCAATCTGCCAAGAACAATATCTTCTTTTTAAAGCGTGAAACGCCGACATATAAAAGCTCTATATTTATCTTGTTCTCAATCTTCAACAAAGAAAAACTGGAAATAGTCACCGGATATTTTCCTTACAAGGAATAGAGGGAATTACAAATTTGCAAAAACCTATCAGGTAAAACAGGTAAGAGCTTTTTTAGTAACTAATAACCTATTAAATGATGATGAACAAATATGAAATAATTATTTACCGGAGTGAGGTTGATAAAATATTTGTAACAGAAATGCCGGAATTGAATTGCTGTACAGCCCATGGTGATAGACAGGACGAAGCTTTACATTAAATAAATATCGTGGCAGAAGAGTGGCTCCAAATGGCTAAGGAAAAAAATTGACAGATACCTGCACCCAAAGGTAAATTGATGTATGCTTGAGTTGCAGCGCTATTGCCGTTCCGGCGGTGCTTTGTAATCCCGCTATTGTGTTCTCACCTGCCATATCAACATAACCTTAACAAAAAGTGCCTGGGTTACTCTTCATCAAATTCGTGAGAAGAAGCAAAAAACTTGCAATAGCCGTGGTTTCGGCCAGTTCGGTGTCGCATCTTTTTTCCTTGTCAAAAATATATATGGTGCAATTGTTCTTTTTGCCATGAAGAATAACTTATAAAGTTCAATACATTAAGACCCTTTTTTTAGATTCATGTGAGTGCGCATACTCGCCCGGGCGATATTGTAACTATTCATCGAACAATAAAAAACCCCGCATCCATCGCTGAACACAGGGTACATAATTGCAGGCTGTTTAATTACTTATTCTTTTTTTCATCTTTGTCTCCAACAACCGCATCTTTAACGGCATCGGCTGCTTTACCTACGGCCTTACCTGCTTTGCCTACACCTTTTTTAGTGGCATGCCAGCCATCTTCTATAGTGTTGCCAGCCTTATCAAAAAAGTTACCTGATTTGTTTACAACTTCTCCATCCTCCAGTACAACTACATTTACATCTTTATTTCTTCTCACTTCTCCTTTGCGGTTAACCACAATACCATCATTTAGTGTTACGTCACCATCTGCTGCTTGCCAGTCATTATTTTTCCAAACCTTAAGTTTTCCGTTGCGGTAAGTCACATCCCCTTCAGCAGGGGTATACACCGTTGCGGTAGATGTTGTGGTGGTGGTTGTAGAATTATCCACACGTGGCGTGCTGTCCATTGTTGCAGGTGCACTCATCGTAGCAGTAGTATCTGATGTTGTCACAGTGGACTTGTCAGTGGACGCATCATTACAGGCTGCAAATGCTGCTGCTACCATTAAAATCAAAAAAAGCTTTTTCATATTTCTATTTTACTGGTTAATTAACAGGGATTGTCCCGATAAGATTTTTAAGTAGTTCCTACTCGTAAAATATTGTGCCAAAAAACCTTTTAGCTTAAATCATGGTTAGTTTTATTTTATGCGCCTTCCGTTTACCTATCACTTTCATTGCATTGTATAGGTTTAATTTGTTTAGTCAATAAAAGCAAATGCTACAGGGTAAGACAAATGTTTAAAGAAATCTTAAAAAAATTTCCCCGGCACCCAACCTTTCCAAACTATGCAGGTATATGCTTAAAACATTTTTGTATGAAAGCATTTCACCAGCTCCTGATCGCAGTGTGTATAAGCGCTTTGTTTGTGCACTGTCAAAAAGAATTAAGCTTTTCAAAGTTTGATAATGGCAACATTGCCGGTGCTAAACCAATCACTGCTACACTACAGGGAAATATTGCTGATGAAAATGATCAGCCTGCAGTTGGCGTAAATATTACCGTTGGCGCAAAACATGCTGTTACAAATGCCTTCGGCTATT
>JANLXV010000491.1:0-1970 GCA_031365305.1 Chitinophagaceae bacterium | reverse complement strand
TGCTAACGGGGCATTCCTGCACACAGGCATTGCAGGAGGTACAGGCCCTGAGTTCTTCAACTGTAATGTAATTATGCAGCAGGGTTTTATTGTCATTTACAAATGCCTTATTGCGGTTGATGTTTTTGCCCACTTCTTCAGCCCTGTCCCGTGTATCCATCATGATCTTACGGGGGTTTAGCAACTTGCCTGTAGTATTTGCGGGGCAGGCCGCCGTGCATCTGCCGCACTCTGTGCAGGTATAGGCGTCTAATACATTTTTCCAGCTCAGGTCAAAAATATCTTTTGCCCCGAATTTCTGTTGTTCGGCATCAGCTTCAGTGGGTGCCAGTTCAGGCTTAAAAGCGTATAACACTTCACGCTGTACACCGGGCATATTATCCATCTTGCCTTTGGGTTGTAAAGGTTTATACCAGGCATTGGGGAAGGCCAACAAAATATGCAAATGCTTGCTGTAAGGCAGGTAATTTAAGAAGGCAAAGATACCGGCAATGTGCAGCCACCAGCAGGTGCGTTCTATGGCAATAAGCGATGCGGCAGAAAAGTTTTTAAACAATGGCGCTACCAAACCCGATACCCAAAAGTTGCCATAATCATGATAATGCGCAGAGCCCTGAAGTTGCAAAGCCCTGTCGGCAGAATTCATAGTGAGAAAGAGCGACATTAAAATGATCTCAATAATTAATATGTAATTGGCATCACTTCGTGGCCAGCCATCCAGTTCTTTTTTCATAAAGCGGTTAAGCTTCAATACATTTCGGCGCATTAAAAAAATGATACAGGCCGCCAACACCAACAGGGCCAGTATTTCAAAAAAATTAATGAGAAAAGTATAGAAGCCACCAAACCACGGCGCAAATATGCGGTGTGTGCCAAAAACACCGTCCACGGCTATTTCCAATACTTCAATATTAATAATGATAAAGCCTGCATAAATACAAAAATGAAAAATGGCCACCAGCGGGTAACGGAACATCACCTTTTGTCCGAGAGCTAAAAGCATTAAATTTTTCCATCTTTCAGCCGGACGGTTGTTCAATACTTCAGGCCGGCCCAAAAAAATATTCCGGCGAATCTGCATGATCTTTTTAGAGAACATGATGATGGCTGCAACCGTTAAAAGAATGAACAAAACCTGCTGTGCAATTTGCATAAGACGAAAATAACATAATAATATAGAATGAATAATGAACAATGAACAATGAATAATGAAAAATTAAAAATGTAAAATGTAAAACAGGCACCGGTTATGTTTGCAATATTAATAGCCAGTAAAGTAAAATACTTATAACTGTAAAAGTTTAGATTTTACATTTTGCCTTTTACCTTTTTACTTTTGCCTTTACAGGTTACATTCGCATTGGTATAACTTATGGCAACAAAAAGAAATTATATTTTAAGTAAAGAAGATGCGGAGCGCAAACTGCAACGCATGGCTTATGAAATTGTGGAACGCAATGCAGAGGAAAAAGATATTATCCTCGCCGGCATAAAAGACAATGGCCTTGTAATAGCTAATCGTCTGAAAGCCTTTCTGCAACCTTTGTTTACTTCGCCCATACCCGTGATTGAAATTTCTTTGGATAAAAAAAGACAGGAAGCCGTTGTGATAAACCCGGCTACCGCAGTTGATGGTAAAGTCATAATCGTTGTGGATGATGTGGTGAATTCCGGGAAGACATTATTATATGCTTTGAAACCGTTTTTACAGGCTCATCCTAAAAAGATACAAACACTGGTATTGGTTGAAAGAACGCACAAATTGTTCCCGGTGACTTCTGACTATGTCGGTATTTCTCTTGCCACAACCTTGCAGGAAAATATTGTGGTGGAAGTAGATGGCGATGTGATCTCGGGTGCTTATATGGAGTAGGTGAGGTTTCAGGTATGAGGTTTCAGGTATGAGGCGGAAGGTATGAGGTGTGAGGCGTAAGGTTGAAGGTATAAGGTGTGAGTGATGATGAGTGGTT
>JANLXV010000463.1:0-1953 GCA_031365305.1 Chitinophagaceae bacterium | reverse complement strand
GTCACTCCCTTGTATGTCCTGTAATTCTATTAAGCAATTTAGCATCAGCCTGCGGTAGATAAGACAACACACAGGGCTTGATATTAGCAACCTTCAGCTTCCCACAGCGTAGCAACTATAGGAGCTTTCTATATCGGCTCTTAAGTGAAGGTGTTGCGGTTATGGTATTCTATTGCATAGGAGAATGGTTTAGGATGCCGCAGTAAATCAAGCAAAGAGAAATAAAAGTTATCGTCCTCATTTTAGGTGCAGGGGTATGCAACAATGTGGGAAGCAGTGATAG
Source organism: Chitinophagaceae bacterium (assembly GCA_031365305.1). GTDB lineage: Bacteria > Bacteroidota > Bacteroidia > Chitinophagales > Chitinophagaceae > Ginsengibacter. The sequence continues at coordinate 1,670 of JANLXV010000463.1, read as the reverse complement.
CAGATGTGGGTGTAGCGTTGCTGGCTATTTTAAAACTGTGAGAATACAAAAGATTAAAATATGATAGTCCTACATGATTTTTGCAAGTCCCTGCAATCCCATCAGAGAAAACAAAAGTTTTTTGCTGCTTTAAGTCTGTTCTTACAAAAATTACGTATAGTTTTAAGGTGTAATTAATATAATCAGCCATCAAATTGCAAACTCACATAGCCAAATCATATTCCAGTGATTTTTTATCTGCTAAAGAAGTGCTGGCGTATTTTCTTTTAATCATATATCTCGTTGCTACCTGTAAGCCTGTATTACCAATTGCCGCAGACATCTTGGCGCATACGTTTTGGGAATCCAATCACGTTGAGAGTGTCCACCATCAGCATGGTTCACAGCACGTTCAATCAGAAATAACTCATGCAGAAGATAATGATGACAATAGCCAAAATGACTCAACCTTAAAATTTTCTGAACCTGTTCCTCTTCACCTGGCAGCCATATTGAGTTTCGATTTTAATTTTATCGCCTTTAGGCAATCCTACTTACCTTCTACTTCAAATAGCATTTTTCAAACAACTCTCGATAGAACTTACCCACCGCCGAAAGGCTGTTAACGCCTTTTACTTTTTAGATCGTTTTGTTAGGATCAGGATAGTTTACTTAACCAACAGATAGTCTGTGCAGGAATGTAATATGATCTAACTCCTTCAATAAATGTTCTATAAAATAAGGGCATTTACAAATGTTTTTCTAAATCGGTCTCGCAGCGATCATTAATCTGATGGTGGCTACCCATGTTTTTTATTTTAAAAATTATATCATGTCTATTCTCACACGAATGTGTTGCAGCATTTTGGCGTTGTGTTTATTATTATTTGGATGTAACCAGGTTTTTTCGCAAGAAAATGCAAAAGGCATTTATATTGTCAATAGTGCTAACAAAGTTCCTATACAAGATGCCCTTGCTCAATCTCCGGGTTTGGAATATAATGCCTTTGCAGATGAAAATGGTTTTATAAGATTGAACAATATTCCAAAAAATATTTCAACATTACAGTTAAGCTGTGTGGGCTTTCAGGCTAAAGCCATCGAATTAAATACCTTAATAATTACCGGCAAAAACTCTATAGTTTATCTCGATCCTAAAATTTCTTCAATGGATGAAATAAAACTTACCGGTAAAACCAACAATGCGGTGTTCAAACCAATCAGCGATCTGGATATTCACCTGCGGCCAATCTCAAATTCGCAGGAAATATTGCGACTGGTCCCCGGCTTATTTATTGGCCAACATGCAGGTGGTGGAAAATCAGAACAAATATTTTTAAGAGGTTTTGATATAGACCACGGCACTGATATAAACATTACTGTGGATGGCATTCCGGTAAATATGGTGAGCCATGCACATGGGCAGGGTTATGCAGATCTGCATTGGGTTATCCCGGAGATGATCGAAAAAATAAATTTTAATAAAGGCCCTTATTTTGCAGATAAGGGAAACTTTACCACAGCAGGTTTTGTGGAGTTTAAAACAAAAGATTACTTAGAAAATAGCTTCGTAAAAGCGGAAGGTGGCCAGTTTGGAACCTTTCGCGGCATAGCTGGATTGAACCTCATCAAATCAAACCAGGACAGGAGAAACAAGAGTTTATTTGTAGCCGGCGAAGCCTCCTTTACCA
>JANLXV010000445.1:0-3122 GCA_031365305.1 Chitinophagaceae bacterium | reverse complement strand
GAACTAACTGTAACTGTTCCAGCACCACCGGTGCCAGCCGTACTGCCAACATTAATAGTGCCAGCCTTGGTGCTATTCGTTGGCATCTGACCATTATTGTATGTGATTATGCCATTACAATCCACGCAAATGTTTACATAGTCTAAATAGGTGTCTAACTGAAAGGGAGAAGTTGTGCTTGGATATATCCACAATTGAGAATAGTTCATTGTTGGAGTAAACGATAAAACATAATTAGTCCAAATATTTAATGCCGGCGTAAGTGCTGCGCCATTGTTTAGAACGGCCTGCCTGTTGGTAAAAGTGGGAACAGAAGTAGCTCCACATACGGTATTAGCTATTTGTGGTACGCCATTAACCCCAAATAGATTTAGAGTTCCTCCAGAACCGCCCGTCGCATCCGTATTTATTGATAGACTTATTGTATAAGTATGATTGGCGAAAAAAGAATATGTAATCACAATCCCTTCACTGTTATTTGTGTTGTCCGCCCACATAAAAACGGATTGGCTTTGTTTAAGATGTATCAGAGGCTTTATCTGCGGAGTTCCTTGTGATCGGGTAACATTTGGAACACATGTGTTTGAAAATGTCAAAACAGGTGGATCAGGCGGAGTATAGGGGCATGGGCTAATAGTGGTGCCACAGGTTTGCTCGAAATTGTTCACCAAGCACTGTGCTTGGGCATAGTTGACTATAATTGATAAAAATAAAACAAGAATGATTTTCATATTAATAAGTTTTGCTGCTTAATAAACGCATGTTGCACTAAGACCTGGAATCTATTATCTCGGCCACTTAGTGTCCATCAAAAATCAATTTTGCTTTAACAACATTTGATTTTGAGATTCAAGTTGTTCTACCTTCTTGTTTATTTCTATTAAATAGAGTGTTAGTTCTTCAACTTTTTGCAGCAGAATAATATTCATTTTACCTAACTCTACACCGTCCTTAGTATCATCAGCGGAAGGAACGTCTGGCAAATGCTGAAATAGTTTTACAAAATTTTCAACTTCAGAAAGAGGTTTAAGTTTGTAAGTTGGCGCAAAAACATAATCAGGCCAAGGCGTTGTTTGTGTTACCTGAATTTCTCTTGCACCAATCTTTCCCTCAACAGCCAATTTAAAACTGCCAGTTGCCGTAGTACCGATACCAACACTGCCATTTGATGAAAAAACTGTTGAAAACACATTAGCTGGAGAAATAAATATGCTTGCACCATTGGATCCAATAACGCCATTTGCGACATTTTGAAAAACGAGTGTACCCTGATTGGCTGCAGGTATTCCATATTGATTTCCTGTGATAGCTGTTCCAAAATGTTGTATAAATGTACCGGCAAATGATGGGCTTGTGCCATTATTGTAATGATCCCATGCAACAGCACCATTAATAGCAATTGATGAACTATTATTAGCAACAACAGCTAATGAGCTATTCAATTGTGTATTCATATTAGCCCTATTGCTTGTTATACCAACGCGTAAACTGGCATTACCTGAACCATTATTTACTATTTCAAGTTTTGCAGTCGGATTGGTTACGCCAATGCCTACATTACCTGTATTAGTATTATAAACATTGATGCCGCTTGTTGTCCACTGCTGCGCAAAAAGAAAATTAGTGACAACAAGAAAGGGTAGAAAGAAGAATAATTTTTTCATAATAGTTAACTTTTAATTTTTAAAATTATTTGGAATACAAAACAATTATAAATCAGACAATATATAATGTGGTAGTATCTAAAAGATATATCAACTGATCTTGATGAATTATTGGTGGTAAACCTATGGTGCGTTTTATGTTTGTGCAAGCACCTGAACCTTTTAATTTATCCCCCTATATGTACTAAAACTTTAAGGTAATTGTACGGTGGAAATTTCTGTGTTTAAGACGACTTTTTTTTGGCGAAGTGATTGTCTTTTATCTATCAATTAAAGTTATATTTTCAAGATATATATACTCTACTTTATAGATTAAATTACCAGTAAAATTCAAGTGTTATAAGCATAGGAATAAATTGAATTATCAAAAAGCATGGAACAACAAAAATTAAATATCATTAACCAATGGTTTTTAAAATATACCAATCGCCCTGCCTACATCAATTATAAAGTAGCCATACAGAATATTAAGCTTACAAAAGACTTTGCCGACATAGCAAAAAATATAGACCACAACTTATTGAAACATCCGTATAAGGCATTAACAAGTTTTAAGCATAGCGGAAATTGTGGAGACATCATTTATTCACTGCCAACAGTTTGGGCGTTGGCAATAAAAGGCGAGGCCGCATTTTTTTTTCAGGTTGATCAGCCCGGCAAGTATAACAATTATCACCCGCTGGGGAATGTAATGTTGAATAAACAAATGGTTGACATGTTAAGGCCGCTTTTACTCTACCAACCTTTATGTAAAAGTTGTGAAGTGTATAGCGATAATGAAATTGATTATGATTTGGATGAGATTAGAAAATATATTCAATTCCAGGATAGAGGCAGTATAGCCAGGTGGTATTTTTATGTGTATGCGGTGTTCCCTTCTTTGTCTGTGCCATGGCTGGTTGCACCAAAAGATTCAACCATCAACAACGCTATTGTGATAGCAAGGAGTCATCGTTATAGAAATCCAAACATCAGCTATAATTTTTTGCAGAGATATCTTAACATATTATTTGTTGGAACAAGAGAAGAGTTTTTAGACATACAATCAGGGCTTCCAAACCTTGAACACAAACCGGTTAACGATTTCCTGGAAATGGCAACTTTAATAAATAGTTGCAAACTTTTTATCGGCAATCAATCCTTTCCCTTTGCTATCGCCGAAGCCTTAAAAGTAAACCGCCTATTGGAAGTGTATTATAAATCACCTAATGTAATTGTCGAAGGCCAGGGAGCACACGATTTTCTCTATCAGCCACAATTTGAAAAAACTGTTGAAAGATTAATGTCAATAATGTAGACTAGGAGTTTTTATAAAAATAGCAAAGAGTGACTAATCATACAGAAATTAAGTTTACAGATGTGGCGGAAAAGCAATATCATAATATGTGAGTAGCAAATAACTGGTAAAATCTACCGAATAATTTTGTATTGTAATATAGGATTGCTTTACGCTGCAAA
>JANLXV010000439.1:0-9463 GCA_031365305.1 Chitinophagaceae bacterium | reverse complement strand
CCTGAAAATGCGGTGACTGGCAATGATAATTTAGAATTTGATAAGCAGATTTTTATCAATAGCACGCCGGCTGTCAGGTGTAAAAAAGGGACGTCGTTACTGGCTTTGGCTACAACTTTTAATATTAATTTGGCCAGGTTACTGGAGTATAACGATCTGGATTCAGATGGCTTACTTGGTAAAGATCAACTGATCTTTCTTGAAAAGAAATTAAAGCAGGGTGATAAAGATTTTTACATTGTACAACAAAATAAAACGTTATATGATGTAGCCCAAACCTGCGACATAAGGCTTCAAAATCTTCAGCAATATAATCCCGTGAAAGCAAATGACATATTAAGTTCGGGCAGGCAGATCAACTTACGTCCTGCCGGTCAAATTATAAAAGAAGAAATAATAAAGTCAAAAGAAATTCTTCACCAGGTTCAGCCAAAAGAAGGGCTTTATACCATCTCGAAAAAGTATGAAGTTTCTGTTCAGCAAATAAGAGACTGGAATAATCTCCCAGATGATAAATTAAAAGTTGGGCAGCAGCTCATCATTTTAAAATAATATATGGACCTGTTGCATGTACACGATAAAAATTTCACACCTTATCTTTCTGCAGATGATATACGCACAACTGTTCAACGGTTGGGCGCTGAAATAAACCAGGACTATAAAGACCGGAAGCCATTATTTATATCAATTTTAAATGGCAGCTTTATGTTTGCGTCTGATCTTTTTAAAGAAATAACTATAGATGCTGAAATCACTTTTATAAAGCTCGCTTCATATAAAGGCGTAGCTTCTACAGGGCAGGTAGTAACGGCAATTGGCCTTGATGTTGACCTTGTTGGCCGGCATATTATTATTGTTGAAGACATTGTTGATACAGGTAAAACCTTATCACATTTTTTACCTCAGCTCCAACATCATCATCCGGCATCTCTTAAAATTGCAGCCTTACTTCATAAGCCGGAAGCCTTAAAGCATGATATTAAAATTGATTATTTAGGATTTAACGTACCCGATAAATTTTTAGTTGGCTATGGTTTAGACTATGATGGGCTTGGTCGTAACACGAAAGCCATTTACCAATTGGTCTAATTTATAGCAGTGTTGCGATATATCTTTAACGAATAGTATTGTAATAATTTATCATTGATAAAAACTGCATTAGCCGGCTTCTTAATATTGAGTGCCTTTACTGGTTCGGCTCAGTTTTATTTGCGTGGCGAAGTAAAGGATGAAAAAGATCAAAGCCTTCAAAATGTAAAAATCTATTTGCATTCAAGCCGTTTATTGTATAGCAGCGGAACTTCAGGAGGCTTTGGTATCACCACCAGCGTATTGCACGATTCAGCAACTTTTAATCTGCAGGGTTATGAACCTAAAACAGTTGCTGTGGATGCAAGTGTATACCAGGCTATTATTTTAAAAGCGCTCAGCAAGGGCTCAAGCATTCAAAAGCAAAGCCTCTTATCCATTACAAGAAGTGCGGAGATCTCCAACGGAAAAAAATGGTTCGTGGCTGCTGAATCTTACAGCAGCATGGTTGAAAATTCATTTATAAAAACCGAAGAATTTTCAAACACTTCTTTTGCCTTAAGAGTTGATAAGGCCTCATACAGCAATATTCGCCGGTTCATAAACCAGGGCAGCATGGTGCCGCCGTATGCGGTTCGCATAGAGGAAATGTTGAATTATTTTAATCTTAACTATAAGGAGCCTCCGCAGGATAGTGTTTTCAATTTTGAATCGCAACTAACATCCTGCCCGTGGAATGCAGCGCACCAGTTATTTTATCTTAATCTAAGCGCCAAAAAGTTAGATCTTCAAAAAGTTCCGCCCGGCAATTTTGTTTTTTTGATTGATGTATCAGGCAGTATGGATATACCTAACCGGCTGCCACTTTTAAAAGGGGCATTTCAACTGTTGGTTAAAAATTTAAGAGAGCAGGATACGGTTTCAATTGTGGTATATGGAGGTTCAGTAGGTGTATGGCTGCAGCCAACCGGCGGTAACGAAAAGCAGAAGATCATTAAGGCTATTGAAGAACTTTCTGCAGGTGGCGATACGCCTGGGGAAGCCGCTATTACAACAGCTTATTCCCTTGCCCGAAATACGTTTAACAAGAAAGGCAATAACCGGATAATACTTGCTACTGATGGCGATTTTAATGTGGGAGAGGTTGATGAAAAGGCGTTGGAAGAGATGATAATAAGAGAAAGTGGATCCGGTATTTTTCTTACTTGTCTTGGTGTTGGTATGGGTAATTATAAAGATTCAAAAATTGAAACCCTTTCAAGAAATGGTAACGGCAATTTTGCTTATATAGATGATATAAGAGAAGCTGAAAAAGTTTTGGTGACAGAGTTTACTCAAACGCTTTTTACGGTTGCCAATGATGTGTATTTAAATATGCAATTCAATCCCCAAAAAGTAAAAGAATATCGCCTGATTGGTTACGATAACAAGGCCGGTCTTTTAGCTGATACAAGTATTGATCTGGAAGGCGGGGAGATAGGTTCTGGAAATGGCATAACGGCAGTGTTTGAAATTGTACCAACTCCTGATTTGGCTTTTACAGATACAACACTTGAGATAGGCAGGGCCCTGTTAAATTACCGCAAGCAAACAGAGTCTGCCTCAAAAAAAGTTACTTATATATGCAGCAACAATCTTAAACCTCTCACAGAAATTAATAAAGACCTGCAATTTGCAACTGCGGTAACTATGTTTGGGTTGGTGTTGAGAGAATCGAAAAATATTCCTGTAATAGATTTTGCGGAGATTGAAAGCATCGGCGTTTCATCAGCCAACAAAGACGATTATCTTCAAAACGAATTTTTGCAGCTTGTTGCCAAAGCCAAAGTTATTTACCCTAAAAAGAAAAAGAAGAAGAGCGTAAAGGCTAAAACCGGCGATGAATAGTTAATTAAAGGTTTCTTTTATCTTCTCCCAAAACGACTTTTCATTTTTATCTGGTTTAGGCTGAAAGCTTTGGCTATCCTGCATTTTTTCCAGATGTATTCTTTCTTCTGATGTAACGTTTTGCGGCGTCCACACATTTACCTGGATAAGCTGATCACCTTTTTCATGTGTATTAATGCTTGGGAAACCTTTGCCTTTTAATCTGAATATTTTTCCACTCTGTGTGCCTGGCGGAATTTTTATTTTAGCCCTGCCGTCAATGGTTGGCACTTCTATATGCATACCAAATACCGCATCGGGGAACGAAATGAAAAGATCATACGCTACATTAAGTCCTTCTCTATGTAAAAAAGCATGTGCTTCCTCCTCGATAAGAATGATAAGATCACCAGGCCCGCCGCCTCTTTCACCGGTATTGCCTTTTCCACTCATGCTCAATTGCATGCCTTCCTGTACACCGGCCGGTATATCAAGTGTCACGGTTTCTTCGCCATATACTCTGCCCTCGCCTTTACAAGCAGTGCATTTATTTACAATGGTAGTGCCTTCACCACTACATGTAGGGCATGTAGTCACCGTTTGCATTTGCCCTAAGAATGTATTCTGAACTTTTCTCACCTGCCCATTTCCGCCGCAGGTGTTACAGGTTTGAGCACTGTTTTTATCCTTAGCTCCACTGCCATTACACGTTCCGCAGGACACATATTTTTTTACTCTAATAGTACGGTTTGCACCATTAGCAATCTCTTCATAAGTTACTTTAATTTTAACTCTCAAATTGCTTCCTCTAACGCCTCTGGTTCTTCCCCTGCCACTGCTACGACTGCCGCCACCGAAAAAGTTACCGAATACATCATCGCCAAATACATCTCCAAACTGGCTGAAAATATCATCCATGTTCATGCCATGGCCTGTATTGTTGCGGCCTGGCCCAAAAGCATTATGACCAAAGCGGTCGTACTGGGCACGTTTATCCTGATCGCTTAATATTTCATAAGCTTCAGCCGCCTCCTTAAATTTTTCTTCAGAAGCTTTATCACCCGGGTTTCTATCGGGGTGAAATTGCATAGCTACCTTCCGGTATGCTTTTTTAATTTCATCAGCAGAAGCACTTTTACTTACGCCTAATATTTCATAAAAATCTCTTTTTGCCATAAATGCAATGAATAAGAATTAATGAATAATGATTAATGACATACACAAATGCGCAACTTTTTTATTGCACTTTTTTGATTGCTCATTATTCATTGGGTTACTTGCCTACCACCACTTTGGCAAAACGGATTAATTTATCGTTTAAATAATAGCCTTTTACAATCTCATCTACTACTTTGCCTTTGTTGGCCGGTTCAGCGTCAATCTCTGTAATGGCTTCGTGTTTTTCCACATCAAAATCTGTATTAAGGCTCTCCATTGCTTTTAAACCTTTGCTCTGTAAAACAGATCTTAATTTATTGAACACCAACAGAACACCTTGTTTAACCTGGCTGATATCCTCACTGCTTTGAAGTTGCTTTTCCGCCCTGTCACAATCATCTGCTACTTCAAGTAAGGAAGTAATAACCTCTTTGCCGGCCGTCTGGATTAATTCTATTCTTTCTTTGCTGCTTCTCCTTTTATAGTTGTCAAATTCAGCCACAAGGCGAATGTATTTATCTTTATAATCGTCAATCTCTTTTCTAAGTTTTTCTGCTACTGAATCATCGTTTGCCGATGAATACTGTGCATCTGCAGCATTTAAATTTTCTGTAATTATGTTTTCATTAAAAATATCCTCGCCGTTTTGAGATGGGATGGAGTTTTGGTCAGGGGTCTCTTGCATATTTTAAAAAATTGTTGCAAAAGTACTGTAGTCAAACTATTTGCCAATCAAAAGATGATGGACAAATTGACACCTGATTAAGTGATGTGAAAATTATTTTACCACCTGGAATTTACCAGATTCAATAATCTTGCCGGAACGGTCACGAAGTTGGTAAATGTAAACACCTCTTATGAATTCAGTTAGGGAAACGTTCATCTTAGAGGTTAATGACTTGGCAGAATACACTTTTTTACCAATAAAATTATAGATATCAAAAGTAAAGGTCTTATCGAAGCCTTGTTCAAACTCAAAATTGATAGTAGAAACAGCAGGGTTAGGAAAAAAACGAATAAAACGAACAGAAGAAGTGGATTTTGCAACAGTTTCACTTTGTGCAAGTGTAGCAGTTGATAACCCGGTAAATAATATAAATATGTAGAAAATTTTATTCAAGGCAGTAAAAATATACATAAATAATTACAATTCCAATTTCAGCAAAGCGTTTAAAACTCTAAAAAAATTGTTATAACTATCTTAAATAATTTATAATTCTGAAATTACGGTTTCTATTTTTGAAAAGTCAGGAACATTTCCTGCGTTTTCCAAAACCTCAGTATAACGCAAAATACCGTCTTTATCTACTACGAATGCGCCCCGTTTGCTCACACCATGCATATCAAAACCCCACGTTTCATATAACGAGCCATAAGCCCTTGAGGTTTCTTTATTAAAATCGCTTAGCAATGGAAAATTCAAGGCATTGTCAGCTTTAAATTTTGCAAGCGTATATAAAGAATCCACGCTGATGCCTATCACTTCGGCGTTGAAAGTATTATAGCTTAAAATGTTATCCCGTACACCACAAAGTTCCGTTGTACAAACGCTGGTAAAAGCCAGCGGAAAAAACAAGATCAATACCGTTTTGCCTTTGTAATCAGCCAGGCTTACTTTTTCTTTCTGAGTATTGTAGAGACTGAATGGCGGGGCAATTGTGCCCGGTTGTAATTGCATGTGAAATATTTAATTTAAATAGTTACCAAATTTCATAAGCCAACGCATGTTTTGTCTTTTTTACTGTTTTTCTTTTTTTGAAAATTAGTAATACACTTATAGCAAGAGCAGCCAGAGCTAAACCTGCAAGTGCTCCTTTTCTTTTATCTAATTGCGTTGAAGGCAAATACAGCAAGCCTGTTGCATTTGTAATAGCCGGTTCTTTAATATAACGTCCGTGTGAGGGAACAGCAAGCGTATAAAAATTTTCAGATAAATGCGTTAGTGCCTCTCGCAATTCCACGCCTTTCATTGGTGCACCATGTCCTGTTGCGGCTATTTCCGGTTCAAGAACCGCCAGGGTTTTTACAGATTCTTTGGCGAGGCTCCAGTTATAGGTAAAATATTTTGGCGGGCCACTAAGCTTGCGGTAAGCAGATATGGTTGCCAAAAAAGATTCAGCTTTGGTTGTAACAAATGCATCGCCTGCCAGCAGCACATTATCATTTTCTCTGAATAAAGAAATGTGTCCCGGAGAATGCCCCGGCGTATGAATGTATTTCCATTCCGGCAGACCAGGCACCCTGCCGTTTTCTGGCAAACTTTGAATATGATTTGAAATATCAATAGGATGAGCAGGATAACTGAAAGCAAGCAATGATACAAGCCCTCCGCCAACCGTAGGATCAGCAGGTGGAAAATTAGACCTGCCAGTTAGAAATGGCAATTCCAGGTAATGGGCAAAAACAGGAACGTTCCATTCTGCCGCAAGCGCCTTAACAGAACCTGTATGGTCAAAATGTCCATGCGTTAAAATGATTGAAGACGGTATGCCAGGCTCGCCAAATAAGCGGCGGGCCATATCTTTTATTTTATTTTTTACATTAAAAACACCTGTATCTAATAAAACCCAGTTGCCGTCAAACGGGTTAAGGATCATATAGAGATTTACAAAAATATTTTTCATTCCCCACACTCCCGGGGCTACATTAAAAAAACGTGGTTCAGCCTTGTTCCTGAATTTTATGTCGCCTTGCATTTTAAAGTTTGTTGTGAAATCCATAACACAAATCAGGCCACGCCAATAAATTAAACAGTATAATAGATAGATTTGTTTTAAATGTCAAATCAATTTTAAAAGCACTTTTTCAATGCCTTCGCTGATGTTTTTAAAAGCGGCGTCCTGGTTTTTCCAGTAAGATCCGGTGACTGCTTTGCCTCCTGAAGGTAAAGCCTGCAGATCAGCAAAGGGAGCCTGTTTCCAATTGACATCTCTTAAGATGATTGGTATTACAATCGTTTCACCTTTTTTGTGGCGATCAAGCGCCGTGGTTACTTCAATACTGTTTATGTATTCTGATGACAGGAAATCGGCACTTACTAACAACAAGATGATATCGGCATTCATCAGATTTTCATTAATAGCATTATTCCAGTTTTCTCCTGCATCTATCATGCTATCGCTCCAGTTTTTTATGTAGCCATTTTGTTTGAAAATGCTCAAATGGGTTTCCAGTTTTTTGCGAAGCTTTTCATCAGTGTGTGCATAAGAATAAAATATTTGTATGTCACCTTTTTTCTTTGAGCCCGCAATAATCTGATTGGTTGAAAACGTTCTACCGGCATTCTTTGTGTGGCGCAGCATTATATATTCTATCAGGAAAGCCAACAGCGAAGAGAAGATCACAATCAAAACGCAATAGCCGGTTACAAGCCTGGTTACATTTTTTTTAATTGAAGCCTCTGACCAGGCCCATGATTTCATATCAGGATTTACAAACCCCATTTTTATCAAATCGTCGTCGGAAATACCGGGATTCACCTTTTTATAATCCAAAGCAGCGGCAGAATAAGATGAGGTATTTCCCTTTACATAATAGCTTACTTTATCATTGGCATCTTCAAATTTAAAAGTAGAATTATTGAAGACATTAATATAAACCAGCAGGGCAATGATGAAAACTATAAACAATACGCCGGCAATTATGGCAAATTTTTTCAGATCAATTTCCTTTAGCCAATATTGTACAGTGGCACCAACAATAACCGTCATTACAATACCTATAATTGGAGAAAGGATATAAAAATAAAGTTGTAATTCTTTAATAGTTATCAATAAAGCAATGCAAAATGACAGCGCTATAAAAAACAGTGTAATAAACAGTAAGCGGTATCTAATGAGCACGGTCATTACTTTACGTAGATCTGGATTTCAGTAATGTTGGCATCGCCAAAAAGAGATTTTGCAAATGTTTTAAATGCAGGACTTGAATTGAAAAGAGCGCTGCCAATTATGGTCATTTCTTTGCCGGTTTCGCTATCAAAAACGGCATGCTGATAAATGCCCTGTAATAAGGTGATGCCACCATACGTGGCAAGGGGCTGGCAATTGCGGTATAATGCTTTTATGTTTTTTAAGGCACCTGGGAAAAATGACACTAAAAATCTTTGTTCAACTTCGGGGCCGCTTGAGATCGCTCTGCCATTTTTTTGTAGATGCACCGAAACCTTAAACACTCTTACATCACTTGATAGGATGCCGGTTTTGTCGTTATTGTTAGGCTCAGTAAATCTTGCCAGGTAAAACAATGGCGTGTTAGAATAAATTTTTGCATCACTGCCATAAAAATATTGCTGGAAATAATTGCTTTCAACCATCATAGATATATCTCTTGAAAGCGCTATTAATTCTTCATAATCAGATGGTGAAATCTCAAGCGTGGCGCCGGTTTCTCTCAGCAACGTATTAGTAACTAATACAAGATTGGTTAACTGAACTGCTTTGGCTTTTGATAAAGATTTAATTTCCTTCTCATAATCGTTTACATCAGTATGAATTATTTTAAGCAGCATTCTTACAGTATCTCTGCTTGTTTCATTGTAATTCATTTTTACAATGGTCAAATAATCTTCATACAGGTTATTTAAAACGGCAATAGAATCTTTCAAAGCCTGCTGTACAGGTTTATCTTTTTCAGATTCAATATTTAGTAAAGCCTTATAACTGCTTTTTTGCTGCTTTGTAAATTCGGGGGTTTTGGGCCTGGTGATCTCATAGCCTGGCGGCACTACTTTCATTTCTCTTAGCCCGGGGTTTAGATCATAATATAATTCATAGCAGGAAGGCGTTGGCAGGATGTCAAATTTATAAACGCTGTTTGCAAGAAATTCTCTTGGTGGCAACGGCGTAGTATCCTTTGCAACAGGATTGTATTCAATTGAGATTTTAAGAAGATTGTCTGGAAAAGCGTAGGATTTCATCCGGCAATGTTCAGCGTGGTTATATTGGTTAGAAAAATTGTCATATAAAAACTACTCTACCTCAATACTGAAATTACTCAGGTTGTTGATGGGAAAACTAAATTCGCCGTTATCATCAGTCCGTGTGTTATAAACAACAGTATTACTATCATTATTTCTTATGGTGATTTTTGCTTTTCTAACCGGTAACAGGTTTTTCTGCTCAACAACTTTTCCCTTTAACAACGGGGTTTGGTAAAGTTCATTCTGGCAATTGGCCGTATTGAATAACAGCAATAATGCAATGAAAACAAATGCGTATTTCACTAATAAAATTTTAAATCTATTGAGAGGATACTTGCAACAGTTTTTTTAGAGGCACTTCTAAATTAAACATTTCGTCCGGCAATACTGCTGATTGCAACATCAATTATTGAAACAGGTTTACGGGTAAAATTACTTCAAAGCGGTTATGGCCGCTACCGCCAAATATATCTTCATCAAACAGGTAGC
>JANLXV010000425.1:0-4618 GCA_031365305.1 Chitinophagaceae bacterium | reverse complement strand
TAAATATTTTTGGCAAAAGTGCAGTGGTATTCAATGTGTCTGCATCAATGGAATCTAACAAGGCAAGCGCTGTCAACGCTTCGGCAATGTTGAACCTGGTATGTCGTAAAAATTCAAGGGCCATAGAGTCTGCTTCGCTTTCATGATCCCTGCTGTGGCGCCTGCTGTTAAAAGACAATCCTTTCATTAAATCCTCAACCTGCTGCCGCTTGCCGTATTCTGTATTTTGTATTTTTTTAAGTTCCTTTTGTGTATTTTTTGAATAAAGTGCCTCTACATATTGCGCCATACTTTTTTCACTATGCTGCAGATAGAAGTGTGCAATTTCATGGCAAAGCACAAAAGCCGCCTGGCTTTCATTATCCAGCCGCTTAAATAAACCCATATTGAACAGTATAATACCTTCGCCAAGGTGGTGGGCGTTGGGAATGCCTGATCTTGAAAAATGGGCCTGGAAGTTTTGTGGCGTTAAAGCGGGATTAGCTTTTGTAATTTCTGCTACAAGGGCATCCAGATACTGCCTTGCTATAACGGGGCTGTAAATTTCTGTTTTATTAAATATGGCTTGAATGCTTTCCCACCGCAACTTATATACTTCTTCCCAGGCTTTTTTATTATCCTTTGGCAAAAGAGCAAGACCATCATTATATTTCGCCTTATACTTCGTTAAGAGTGAACTGCTGTAGGCTGAATCATTTACAGAAATAAATGGTAATTCCTGGGCCGAACTGGAAGTTGCAGCCAATAAACTTAAACAAAAAAGGAATGAACGTAAAATACCACGTACTTTACAAGGTAAGCATGCTATAAGCAAAATATTAATTTGGTAGAACTGTAATATAAAAATGAAAACAAGTTAACGCCGGAAAGTGACATTTATTGCCATTTCCTCTCTCATAAAGCGCTGTTTTCCGGCAAAGAAAACGTTTTCTTTTACTATCCTCAAATCATGTGGAAAACTTATCGCCCATTTGTAAAATATTGAAGCGAATGGCAATATTTTTCTCTCAGATAACCAATTGCCGGTGTAATCTTAATAATGTTTCATTCGCATCGTTGCACAAGCCCGGATGAACCGGAGATGTTTGTAAAATCGTACTGCGTGCAGCAGTTAACCACCGGAATCTTGAAGCTAATGGCAACAGGCCAATAGGCCCACCGGCGGCGGCTCCGGCACATATTTGTTTAAACGCCTTTAGCCTGCTCCTGATTATTTCAATATCAAGCTCTTTAGAAAATGCTCTTAAGCGTTCTTCATTAAATTCACAGGTGCATTGCAGAAAATGCTGAGATACGCAAAGCATTACAACCCCCACGTTCAGAAACTCTTCACGTTCAACAAGGGGTACAACCCTTAAAACGGCATATTCAAATAGTTGTTTATCCTGCATGTATAAGCCCGGTTGTAAAGTTTTCTGAAAAAGAAAGACGTGTCAGTAAAAAATTGATATAGATATTGCGTTTGTCTGCCGGTGTTTCGCCTAATTCATCTTCAAGCCATTCATCTGGTACCAGGTTTACAATATCTGTAATAGTCTGTTTAGTTAGAACGCTTTTAAATGCGTTATCTGCGGCACTCATTTCTGTAGCCAAGGGCAATAACACATGATCTTTAAGCTGGATAAAAGGCTGCCGGGCCTGCTCATCAAAATTTGTCCACGAATGGTGGAAATACAATGCAGCACCATGATCTATCAGCCATAGCTCCTTTTGCCATATCAGCATGTTGGTGTTGCGGGCCGTACGGTCCACATTTTTCAAAAGGCAATCCAGCCAAACTATTTTTGATGCCAATAAAGGATCAATAGATGTTAGCACAGGATCAAATGTTATAGAGCCGGATAAATAATGCAGCGCCAGATTTAAGCCCACACTGGCTTTTAATAAATCCTGTATTTCTTCATCGGGTTCGGTACGGCCAAAAGCTTCATCAATAGTTGCGAAAACAATTTCAGGCACTTTTAACCCAAGCAACCGGGCTATTTCACCGGAAATCAACTCAGCAATAAGCGATTTAATGCCCTGGCCGGCACCCCGAAATTTCAGTACGTATAAAAAATCATCATCAGCTTCTGCAATGGCAGGCAAAGAACCACCTTCACGCAAAGGCGTTACATACCGGGTAACATTTACAATTCTTATATCGGGGGAAGCAGGCATTATTAATTCAAAGTTATGTTTACGGGGTAACGCATACTCACTTTCAATTTTTAAAATCTTTTGATTGTATCAACATACAAAAGCCACTCCGTAAAGTGGCTTTACCAGTGTTATTTATTAAACTATTTCATCTGCGATTTAGCAAATTCTCTTCTTATAATATTCAATGCCCCACCGGCCTTAAACCATTCTATCTGTTGCTCATTGTAAGTATGGTTTACAAGGATAGTATCGGATGTACCGTTGCTATGATTTAAATGAAGCACCAAAGGTTTATTAACGCTAAAGGTTGTTAAGCCATCTATATCAATGGTGTCATCCTCCAGAATTTTATCATAATCCTCTTTGTTATTAAAGGTGAGACCCAACATGCCTTGCTTTTTCAAATTGGTTTCATGAATGCGGGCAAACGATTTTACCAGCACCGCTCTAACGCCGAGATGCCTTGGTTCCATTGCAGCATGTTCTCTTGAAGAACCTTCTCCATAATTTTCATCACCAACAATTATTGATCCTATGCCGGCAGCCTTGTAAGCCCTTTGTGTGTCCGGCAAAGCGCCGTATTCGCCGGTCAACTGGTTTTTAATAAGATTTGTTTTTTCGTTAAAATAATTTACAGCGCCAATTAAAAGGTTATTGCTGATGTTATCTAAATGTCCCCTGAATTTTAGCCATGGGCCAGCCATGGAAATATGATCTGTCGTGCATTTTCCTTTTGCTTTAATCAACAGTTTTAAACCTTTTAAATCTGTGCCTTCCCAGGCCGGAAAGGGATCTAGCAATTGTAAGCGGTTACTTGCAGGATCAACAATAATTTGCACACCACTGCCATCTGCAGCCGGCGATTGGTAACCTGCATCTTCAACGGCATAGCCATTTGGCGGCAATTCAAATCCGGTCGGCTCATCAAGCATCACCTGCTCACCTTTATCATTAGTTATAGTGTCTGTCATGGGGTTAAATCCTAAGTCACCGGAAAATGCAATAGCTGTAATTAGTTCGGGCGACCCCACAAAAGCGTAGGTGTTGGGATTCCCGTCATTGCGCTTCGCAAAGTTCCTGTTAAAGGAATGCACGATTGTATTTTTTTGCTGTTTTTCTGCACCCATCCTGTCCCACATGCCAATACAAGGGCCGCAGGCATTCGCAAAAACGATGGCGCCCATGTCGTCAAATTCTTTTAAATAGCCATCTTTTTCAACGGTATATCTCACCAGTTCAGAGCCAGGGTTAATAGCAAATTCAGTTTTGAGCTTAAGGCCTTTGGAGCCGGCCTGCCGCACAATACTTACGGACCGTGAAATATCTTCATAAGAAGAATTGGTACAACTACCCAATAAGCTCACTTCCACATTTAGCGGCCAGCCATTTGTTTTAGCCGCTTCTCTCATTTTAGAAATAGGCGTAGCCAGGTCTGGCGTAAAAGGCCCATTTAGATGCGGCTCAAGTTCATCAAGATTTATATTGATCACCTGGTCAAAATATTCTGATGGATTTGCATACACCTCGGCATCAGCCGTAAGATGTTCTTTAATGGTGTTAGCTGCATCGGCAACCTCATTACGCCCTGTTGCCCGCAGGTAACGTTCCATACTTTCATCATAACCAAATGTTGAAGTTGTGGCGCCAATTTCAGCACCCATATTACAAATGGTGCCTTTACCTGTACAACTGATAGACTTTGCGCCTTCGCCAAAATATTCAACAACAGCACCTGTACCGCCTTTCACGGTAAGTATGCCGGCCACTTTTAAAATAATATCTTTTGGCGATGCCCAGCCGTTAAGCTTGCCGGTTAAGTTAACACCAATCAATTTCGGAAACTTCAGTTCCCACGGCAGGCCGGCCATCACATCGCAGGCATCGGCGCCGCCTACACCTATAGCTATCATACCAAGGCCGCCTGCATTAACCGTATGGCTGTCCGTACCAATCATCATCCCGCCAGGGAAAGCATAGTTCTCAAGTACAACCTGGTGAATAATGCCTGCGCCGGGCTTCCAGAAGCCAAGACCATATTTATTTGAGACGGACGACAAAAAATTAAATACCTCGCTGCTTTCGTGCACAGCCCTGTCAAGATCAACCTTACTATTATCCTTTGCCATAATTAAATGATCGCAATGCACCGTAGATGGCACGGCCACTTTTATACGGCCTGCCTGCATAAACTGCAATAAGGCCATTTGGGCCGTAGCGTCCTGCATTGCCACACGGTCAGGAGCAAAATCAACATAACTTTTTCCTCTTTCATAGGCCACAGTTGCATCTGCCTTCCATAAATGCGTATATAGAATCTTTTCTGTTAAGGTTAGCGGTTTGCCTAACACTTTCCTTGCTGTATCTACTTTTTCGGCAAAAGAAGCATACACTTTCTTAATCATGTCAATATCAAATACCATTGCTTAAATATTTAGGTGGATGAGAATGTAGGAAGATTCACAGGCAGCAAAATTAC
>JANLXV010000422.1:0-4327 GCA_031365305.1 Chitinophagaceae bacterium | reverse complement strand
GTTAATGGAGATGATGCTGAAGCCGTGGTAAAAGCCTGTGAGATTGCTACCCTGTACCGCCAGGAGTTTAACAGCGATATTTTTATTGATATGGTTTGTTACCGCAAGCATGGCCATAACGAAGGTGATGATCCAAAATTCACCCAGCCTGGTTTATATGCGTTGATAGATAAGCAACCAAACCCCCGTGAAATCTACACACGATGGTTGATGATGAACGGAAAGAAAGAAGCTGCGGATATGGCTAAAGAAATGGAAGACAAGTTTTGGAATGACCTGCAGGAAAGGCTGGATGAATTAAAGCAAAATCCACTCCCCTACAATTACCAAAAGCCTGAACTGTGGTGGCAAACGCTTAGAAAAGCAAAACCTGAAGACTTTGACCGGTCACCGGTTACAGCAGTTGCAAAAGAAAAACTTGAATCGCTTTTTTATGCAATTATGAAATGGCCGGAAGGGTTTAAGCCTTTAAAAAAGGTTGAAAAAATTCTGCAGGATAAATTGAAATTGTTTGCTGATGAGCAAAAGTTTGACTGGGCTACAGGTGAGCTTTTAGCTTACGCCAGTATAGTAGCTGAAGGCAAAGATGTGCGCATGAGCGGCCAGGATGTTAGACGTGGAACCTTTAGTCATCGTCATGCTATTTTAAGAGATGAGGTAACAGATAAAGACTATAACAGGCTCAGCGCTGTTGCGGATAAACAAGGGCAGTTTAGAATTTATAACTCCTTGCTAAGTGAGTATGGCGTGCTTGGTTTTGAGTATGGTTATGCAATGGCAAACCCCAATGCCTTAGTGTTATGGGAAGCCCAGTTTGGAGACTTTGGCAACTGTGCTCAAACCATGATTGACCAGTTTGTTGTTGCTTCTGAACAAAAATGGCAACGCATGAATGGTATTGTTATTTTATTGCCGCATGGTTATGAAGGACAGGGGCCGGAGCATAGCAGTGGCAGGATGGAAAGGTTTTTACAAATGTGTGCTGAACTTAATTTAGTGGTTACCAATATCACTACTTCGGCAAACTTTTTTCATGCTTTACGGCGCCAGTTGGCATGGTCATTTCGTAAGCCATTAATTAATTTTTCGCCAAAGGCTAATCTTCGATATCCCGGCACCTACAGCAAGATCGAAGACTTTACTACAGGAGGTTTTAAAGAACTGATTGATGATATTTTTGTGAAAGAACCCGGTAAAATTAAGAAGGTGTTATTCTGCAGCGGAAAAATTTATTTCGATCTTGCAGAAAAACAGTTAAAAGATAAACGTGAAGATGTAGCAGTAATAAGGCTTGAGCAGTTATATCCTTTGCCAATAAAGCAACTTGAAGATATTTATAAAAAGTATGCTTCGGCTATATGGTTCTGGGTACAGGAAGAACCTTTAAACATGGGCGCAGCTTCATTTCTCGTCATGAATCTTAAAACAATAAACTTTGGTATTATCAGCAGGCAGGCAAGTGCATCAACTGCTACCGGTTATGCGAAAGTTCATGCCGCAGAGCAGGCAGAATTAGTTGAAACAGCCTTTAAATAATTATTTGATTTCTAAAAGCGCCTTTACCGGGTCTTTCCCGAATAATAACTGTTCAGGGTTTTCAAGCATTTCTTTTACACGAACTAAAAAGCTTACAGATTCCCTGCCATCAATAATGCGATGGTCATAACTTAAAGCCACATACATCATTGGCTTTATAACAACCTGCCCATTTACAGCCATTGGCCTTTCCTGTATTTTATGCATACCCAATATAGCAGACTGCGGAATATTTATTATAGGCGTACTCATTAATGAGCCGAACACGCCACCGTTGGTAATTGTAAAAGTACCGCCGGTCATCTCTTCAATAGTAAGCTTGTTTTCTTTGGCTTTAGTTGCAAGCTCAACCACTTTGTTTTCAATATCAGCCATGCTTAAGCTTTCTGCATTGCGTATCACCGGCACTACAAGGCCTTTTGGTGCAGAGACTGCGATAGATATATCGCAATAATTGTGGTAAATAATATTTTCTCCATCAATCATCGCATTTACGGCAGGCCATTCCTGCAAACCAAAACACACAGCCTTTGTAAAAAAGCTCATGAAGCCAAGGTTTACATTATGCTGTTTTTTAAAGATCTCTTTATACTTCGTCCGCAAATCCATTATGGCCGACATATCCACTTCGTTAAAAGTAGTCAGCATGGCTGTTGTGTTCTTGGCTTCAACCAGCCTGCGGCTAATGGTTTTCCTGAGGTTACTCATCTTTTCAGGCCTGTCATCTCTTGCAAAAAGTTCATGATTGAGTGGCCTTCCCGGAGCGCTTAACGCAGAAAGCACATCACTTTTTAAAATTTTTCCATTAGAGCCAGACGGCACTACTGTTTTTATATCAACTTTTTTATCGGCCAGCATGGCTGCTGCTACCGGCGTTGTTTTAATGTCGCCAGCGGCGGCAACGGGTGCAGTTACTGGTGTTTCAGCCTGTTTTTCTTCTGGCTTAGGTTGAGCAGCCTTTCCGTCTTCAACCGGCTTTGCTTCTGTTGGGGGCCCAGCTTCAGATTTTGCGCCTTCAGGTTTAGCGGCAGTGTCGTCTATCGTACAGGCTAAATCCCCGATCTTTAAAGTGTCTCCTTCTTTGGCTATAGTTTTTAAAATTCCGGCCTTTTCAGCATTAATCTCAAAAGTGGCTTTCTCACTTTCCAGTTCAGCAATCACTTCATCTCTTTCCACATAACTGCCATCAGGTTTAAGCCATTTTATAAGGGTGACTTCTGTAATACTTTCTCCGACGGTAGGCACTTTTATTTCTATAGCCATTATATTTTTTTGAGTATACAAACGTACATGAAAATGAATAATTTTTCTCTTAGAATTGAGAGCAGGTTTAAATTAGATGTGAGCAATATCTTATAGCTAGAGTAAATACATTGCACCTTCACAATATATTCAGTGCTATATTTTTCACAACTCAATACAGCAAAAAATGTAATCGGTAATTACCGGCACCAGGAGCCTTTGCATACCTACCTGCGAGGTTTTTTTAAGCAAAACAAAAAATATGGCAGCAGGGACAGAAAATTAATTTCATCATTATGCTATAATTTTTACCGGCTTGGAAATGCCTCTAAATCATACGATATAGAATTCAGGATATTGCTCGGGTATTTTCTTGTTCACCAAACGTCTACATCTTTTTTAGAAACATTAAAGCCCGAATGGAACAATGCAGTTGATAAATCCATTCATGATAAATTAATTGTTGCAGGCGCTGATGAAAACTTTGACATCTTTCAATTTCACAGTGAACTTTCTGAAGACATAGAGGCTAAAGAATATGGCTTGTCGTTTTTGCAACAGCCTAAACTATTTTTAAGGATACGTCCGGGCTATCATAAGAAAGTAATTGCCAAATTAAAAGCCGCAAATCTGGCGCATGAAACAATTGATAAGGATTGCCTGGCTTTTGTGAATGCTACAAAGATTGAAGAGAGTCTTGAAGTTGGTAAAGAAGTCATTATCCAGGACAACAATTCTCAACAAACCGGTAATATTTTCAAAGCGTATTTAGAAAGTTCATCAACCGGCAAATCACTCTGGGATTGCTGTGCAGGCAGTGGTGGCAAATCTATCATGGCCTATGATCTTAATAATACAATTGCTATAACTGCAACTGATAAAAGGTCATATATATTGAAGAATCTTGAGGCACGTTTTAAAACAGCAGGCATTCAAAATTATGCTTCCTTTGTTGCAGATCTTGAAACCATACAATTACCTGACTTATTAACCCTGGTACATGATAAAAGCTTTGATGTAGTGATTGCCGATGTCCCTTGCACGGGTTCGGGTACATGGGCCAGGACGCCTGAGGATCTTTATTTTTTTAAGAAGAGCGACATAAAAAAATATGGCAATATTCAACAAGAGGTCATAAAAAAATCCGTACAGCTTTTAAAAGAAGATGGCATTTTTATTTACATCACCTGTTCAGTATTTAAACAGGAGAATGAACAACAGGTAGATGTTATAACCAGGCAGGGCTTAACACTTTTACAAAGTGATTTACTTAAAGGTTATCATAAACAGGCAGATACTCTATTCATAGCTATTTTTAAAAAGACAGTCTAATGTTTTAAGATGCTTTTTGCCAAGATCTTTTCACCATTAATATAAACAGTTACAACATATACACCTGTTGCGGCATTTAGCAGAGGGATAGACTGTATAGCCGTACCGATAGGCTGATCTTTTTGCGAAGAATAAATTCGCTGGCCAACATAATTTGCCATTTCAATTTTCACTTTTGCTGCCGCAACCAAAGTAACAACCACCTTTAGATCAGAGG
>JANLXV010000405.1:0-9917 GCA_031365305.1 Chitinophagaceae bacterium | reverse complement strand
CCTGCATCCCGTTCAGGTTTAAAAATAATACCGGGATATTTTCGGTTTGATGGCTGTATATCCTCTAGCACCAACTTATCAAGCGCTTTTTTTCTCGACGTAGCCTGCTTTGATTTTGAAGCATTGGCGCTGAACCTGGCGATGAACTCCAAAAGATCCTTCCTCCGATCTTCCGTCTTTTTATTCTTGTCGCTCATTTGGCGTGCGGCAAGCTGGCTGCTTTCGTACCAGAAAGTATAGTTACCGGTATATATTTTTATTTTCTTTTTATCAACGTCTGCAACATGTGTACAAACAGCATCTAAAAAGTGCCGGTCGTGGCTCACCACCAAAACAATATTTTCATATTCAGCCAAAAAGTTTTCCAGCCACATGATCGTTTCTACATCAAGGTTATTAGTAGGTTCATCCAATAATAAAATGTCGGGGTTACCAAACAGGGCCTGCGCCAGCATTACTCTTACCTTAATATTAGCGCCAATATCCTTCATCAATTTTTGATGAAGTTCTTCGCTAACACCCAATTCGTTTAGTAAGGTGGCCGCATCGCTTTCTGCTGTATATCCACCCATCTCACCAAACTCCGCTTCAAGTTCGCCAGCCTTCATACCATCTTCTTCACTAAAATCTTCTTTCTCATAAATAGCATCTTTTTCCTTCATCACACTCCACATTCTTTTATGGCCCATTAACACGGCATTCAAAACGGAGATGTCATCAAACTCAAACTGGTTTTGGTTTAACACGGCCATCCTTTCACCGGGACTTATGCTGACTGATCCTTTATTGGGTTCAATTTCCCCGCTGATTATTTTTAAAAAGGTTGATTTACCGGCACCATTGGCACCTATTATTCCATAACAATTTCCTTTTGTTAAGGACAAATTCACCTCATCGAACAATACCCTTTTACCGTAGGCTAATGTTACGTTATTTACACTGATCATTTTTTTGCCTGCTGATTTTTTTGAAGCGGCGAAGTTACGGGTTTAACAAATGGATTATAAAACATGATCAGAATAGGGTGCATTTCAAATTGTCGCTTATAGCACCATGCGTTCCTATGAAACGCAAAAAACAATTTGTCTTATTATATTACCTATCATTTGTTCCTAACGGACAACAAAAACAAGACAGATAGTGTTTTCAATGTCCTTTCAGGACATTTGGTGGGTAGAAAACAAACAGGCATTAAATGTACGTTCCGTTAGGAACGTTTGGTATTACTGCCACAATTTGGATTGCACCCATTAGAATGATAGGTAATAATTGATGAGAAGCTTATTGCTTGCATTTACATTTGCAAACAATTTTAAATGTGATGACCATAGTTGAGAAAATTGCGGAGGCTGTTATAGAAGGACTTTTAAAAGAATATGATTTTAAAACCACCCATAAAGATCTGCAGATAACTTTAACTAAACCGGAGTTTGAGGGAGACTATACTTTAGTCCTTTTCTCTTTAGTTAAAAAAGTAAATACAACTCCTGAACTTTTAGCTAATACACTTGGAGAATATCTGATAAAAAATTATAAAGAACTATTCCAGGATTTTAATGTGATAAAAGGCTTTTTAAATCTTGGCATTTCAAACAAATTACTAATAACATTTGCCGCAGATAATTATAACAATTTTTCCTTTGGCACAAAGGCTGCAACCGGTAAAACGGTAATGGTTGAATACGCCAGCCCCAACACCAATAAGCCTTTGCACCTTGGCCATTTAAGAAACATTTTTATTGGATGGAGCATCGCTGAAATTTTAAAAGCTAATGGTCACGAGGTAATTAAAACTTGTATTGTAAACGACAGAGGCATTCATATTTGTAAAAGCATGTTGGCCTGGCAACGCTATGCCAATGGCGACACGCCAAAAAACACTCATACAAAAGGCGACCATTTTGTAGGTGACTACTATGTAAAGTTTAATGATATTTATAAAGAAGAGATTAGCCTGTTAGTTAGTAAAGGCATACCAAATGAAACAGCAAAGAAAGAGGCACCAATAATGAAAGCCACGCAGGACATGTTGTTAGCCTGGGAAAATAACGATCCTAAAGTAAAAGATCTTTGGCAAACAATGAATGGCTGGGTATATGAAGGATTTGCTGAAACCTATAAACGCATAGGTGCCGACTTTGATAAAACTTATTATGAAAGCGATACTTACCTGTTGGGTAAAGATTTTGTGTATGAAGGTCTGGAAGAAGGAAAACTTTTCACAAAAGAAGATGGCAGTATTTGGATTGACCTGACTGCTGAAGGTCTTGAAGAAAAATTATTGTTGCGAAGCGATGGTACGTCTGTTTACATGACGTCGGATATAGGCCTGGCAAATGTGAAGTACAATGAATATCATCCGCAGAAAAGCATTTATGTTATTGGTGATGAACAGAATTATCACATGAAAGTTTTGCAGCAGGTTTGTAAAAAACTGGGGATGCCTTATGCTGATGATATTTTTCATTTAAGTTATGGCATGGTGGAACTTACAACCGGTAAAATGAAAAGCCGAGAGGGCACCGTTGTAGATGCTGATGATATAATTGATGAAGTAATTTCTACTGCAAAACATCACACCGAAGAACTCGGCAAAACAAAAGACTTTACGGAAAATCAGTTGATGGCGCTTTATGAAACCATTGGCCTTGGCGCTATGAAATTTTATTTACTAAGAGTTGATCCTAAAAAGAGAATGATCTTTAACCCGGAAGAAAGCATAGATTTTCATGGGTTTACCGGGCCATTTATTCAATACACTTTTGCCCGCATACAATCAGTGTTTAGAAAAATTAATACCGATGAAAAAATATCTTTTGAAATAGATGCCAGTTCTTTTCAGGAGTTAACACCTCTTGAAAAAGAGTTATTGATATTGCTCGAACAATATCCCACGATTATTACGCAAGCTGCGGATGAGCTTAATCCTTCTGTGATAGCGCTATACGCCTTCCAGATCGCTCAAAAATTTAATACGTTCTATAACTCACACGCCATTGCATCAGCAGATACAATGGAGCAAAAAAAATTACGGTTTGAACTATCTTCCATAACAGCCAATGTTATTAAAAGTTCCATGCAGTTATTAGGTATTAGTGTGCCCCAAAAAATGTAAAAAGTAAACTTCAATTGATTTCAAAATCATAACATCGTCCGTGCATCGTATTTTGCATTTTTTTTGCCCTATTTATTAATTAACATATTTTTATCCTAATCAAAACCAAAATCGTAATATATATGAGAAAAATCCTATGCCTGTTATTATTGTATTTATTTTTTCTGCCACATGTTTTCTCGCAAATTACAGAAATCACGGGCCGGGTAGTAGATGTTAACGGTAACCCTGTTCCCCGGGCCTCCATCCAGGAAAAAGATTCACGCAAGGGAACGACTACAGATGCTGATGGTAATTTTAAATTCTCTTCCGCCCAGGGAAAAGTCTTGATTATAAGTTATGTAGGTTTTACAACAAAAGAAGTTATTGTTGGTAACTCCCCCAACCTGACCATTTCTTTATCATCCGGTGTAAACCAGATTATACCCGAGGTGGTTGTAACGGCCTTAGGTATACGCCGTGAAAAAAAGGCCTTAGGCTATGCCGTAAGTTCAGTAAGCAAAAAAGATATTGAGCTCCGTCCTGAAGGCGATATTGGCCGGTTGCTTACGGGCAAAGCCCCTGGCGTAAATATATTAAGTACAAGTGGCCTCTCAGGCAGTGGAACCAATATCATCATAAGAGGTATAAATACAGTTAGCGGCAGCGATGTTGCGCCATTGTTTATTGTTGATGGTGTTCCGTTTGATGGCAGCACAAATGCGCAGGCTGGCTTTCAATATGGCAACCAAACCTCCAGCCGGTTTTTAGATCTTGACCCTAATAATATTGAATCTGTAAACGTATTAAAGGGTTTAAGCGCTACAACGCTTTATGGGGAAAGAGGCCGTAACGGTGTAATATTGGTTAGCACCAAAAATGGCTCTATTGTAAAAAATAATAAAAAGCTTGAAGTAAATGTTTCGCAATTATTCTTTTTAAACGAAGTAGCCAATCTTCCTGATTATCAAAATACATATGGTGGCGGGTTTGATCTGGCTCCTTCCCTTGCTTTTAGTAATTGGGGCGCTAAGTTTACTAATCCCCCCGCACAATTTGATCATCCCTATTCCAGGGAAGATCTAAACTCTGCTTTCCCGGAATTTGTGGGCGCTAAATATCAGTACAAACCTTACAATAATGTGAAAGCTTTCTTCAGAACAGGACTTATTTCCAACAGCTCAATAAATGTTGCGGCTGGCGGGCAAAATACATCGTTAAGTGCAAGCTATTCCTATCTAGATGACCAGGGCTTTACGCCAAACAATTCTCTTCGCAAAAATAATTTTGGTATAGGCGGTAATGCTAAGCTTGGCAATAATTTTACCGTCAGTGGCACCGTAAATTATGTTATAACAGATTTTCAAACACCGGTAACCGGTGTAAGCAGCGGCAGCAGTGCCGATGTGGCTTCAGTGTTTGGCGATTTAATTTACACACCGAGGAGTATTGATCTGATGGGCTATCCTTACCAGAATCCATTAACAGGCGGATCAGTTTATTACAGGGCAAATAATGGTATACAAAATCCAAGGTGGACTGCGCAAAATGCATTGACCAATCAAAAAGCCAATCGTTCTTATGGCAATCTCCAGCTTAAATATGATTTCGCTAAAAACTTAAGTCTTAGCTACAGGTTTGGTTTCGATTACTCAAATGAACTGCATAGCTTAACGATTAATAAGGGTGGTGTAAGCGGCGGTTCAAAGTATGCCAGCGGCATTTACAGAACGGTTGATGCAGCCACAACAATTCTTGATCAGACAATAATAGCGAGCTACAATACGAAATTTGGAAAAGATTTTACGCTTAATGTTGACGCAGGCATTAACGACAGGCAGGACAAGTATCAACAGTCCGGCTTGCTGAGTTCACAGCAATTAACTTTTGGCTTATTCGATCATAGCAATTTTATTAATCATGAGGCTGCAAGTGAAGATGGTACTGATCTTGATTTTAGAAGTGTGCAAAAATCAAGAGGTGTGTTTACGCAAGCCATTATTGGCTTTAAAGATTTTGTTTACTTAAATGTTGGCGGCAGAAACAGTTGGGTATCTACATTAGAAAGAAACAATCGTTCATTGTTTTATCCAAGCACAAGTATTTCATTTATACCAACTTCAGCCATTGAAAGTTTTAAGGATAATAAAATAGTTAATTATTTAAAGCTGCGGGCAGGATATTCAACAAGTGCCAGGTTTCCTGGTCCATATTCCACAAGGCCGTCTCTTGATATAACAACCAACGTATTTATTGACAGGGTTGGAACCGTAATTAATACCAACAGCATTCCCAATACATTACCAAACCCTGACCTGAAACCAGAGTTGCAACAGGAAGTGGAAGCCGGCATTGAAGCCAGGTTTATTGATAACAGGCTCAGTTTAGATTTTACTGCTTATAACCGTACCTCAAAAGATCAGATACTTGATCAGCAATTGGATAACTCCACGGGGTATGATCTTATAAAAACCAATGCCGGCAATCTTAGAAATAAAGGAATTGAAATTGCTTTAGGCTATACTGTTGTTAGAAATAGAAATGTGAAGTGGCAATTAGATGGCAACTTTTCTTTAAACAGGAGCAAAGTGTATAATTTGCCCTCCAGTATTAAACAAATTGTTTTAGCAGGCTATACAAATTTGGGCACAATTGCTACTGAAGGCCAACCTTTGGGTATGCTTTACGGCACGTATGTACCGCGTTATTCAACAACAGATGCCAATGGCGTTAAAACCGAAACGGATAAGTTATTGGTAGATGATGATGGCCTATACCTGGTGTCAACAGATTCAAGAATCATTGGCAATCCAACGCCGGATTTTAAATTAAGCGGTATTAGTACAGTTTCTTACAAGTCATTTAGTTTTCGTGTGCAGTTTGATTATACACAGGGAGGAGATATGTATTCAGGTACTGTAGCATCCCTTTTAGGGCGGGGTGTTACAAAAGATACAGATTTTGACAGGGCAACGCCACTCGTTATACCAGGTGTACGGCAAGATGGAACGCCTAACACTTTACAGCAAAGTGTTACCCAGGTATATTTTACAAGTTTAGGCTTTGGTGCGTCTGACAGAAAAATATTCGACGCCACTGTAATCAGATTGCGGGAACTGTCCTTCTCTTACGCTTTACCGGCAGCCTTGTTAAAAAACAGCCCTTTCGGTACAGCTTCTTTTAGTGTATCAGGTCAAAATCTTTGGTATAATGCCCCGAATTTTCCAAAGCATACCCGCTTCGATCCTGAGACTACCAGCTTTGGCGTAGGCAACAGTACCGCAGGTTTCGAATTACTTACAGGTCCAACATCGAGGAGGCTGGGAGTGAGTTTAAAATTATCTTTTTAAAGAAAAAATCTTATATCATGAGGATGAAACACTATATATATATTTTAATTGTTGTTATCGGTTTTGGGGCTTGTAAAAAGCTTAACAGCAATTATGACGCTTTACTTAACACGCCCAATTCGCCAGACCCAGGTGTGGCCAATGTTGACCTGTACCTTAATGCTGCCCAAATCAGTTTCTCAAAATTTTATAGCAGTTACGATGTTAGCGGTAATAGCACAGGCGCTTCTGATTTTGGCGCCCAGGTAACCCGGATGGAACAAATGTTTGGACCTACCTATCGTAATGCCTATAGCTCAGAAGACTTTAATGACTTGTGGACTAATGCTTACACAGGCGTTTTTAAAAATATAAATGCACTACTGCCAATAGCAAATGCCAAACAATTATATCATCATGCCGGTGTTGGTAAAATACTTAAAGCATATATAATGTTTACGCTGGTAGATATGTTTGGAGACATTCCTTATGCTGAAGCCAACCTTGGTATCGAAAATACAAACCCAAAAGCTGATCCCGGAAAGGCCGTCTATGATTCAGCCTTTGCTTTACTGCAGTCAGCACTTGTTGATCTTGACAAAACACCCGAAGCTGATATTTCCAACGACTTGTTTTATAACGGCGACATAGATAAATGGAAAACCCTGGCCAAAACATTGGAGCTTAAAGGTTATCTACAAACCAGGCTTGTAGATGAAGCCAATGTAAAAACAAAAATGACTGCACTTATAACTGAGAACGATCTTATTGATGAAAGCAGCGAAGATTTCACTTTTAAATTTGGCACAAGGGATGGCGCACCTGATACACGTCATCCAAAATTTCAGCAGAATTATGCTAACCCCGGCGGCGCACAGGATTATCTTGGCAATTACTTTATGTGGGCCGCTGTACAAGAAAAAGATAATGTAGACCCACGTACCAGGTATTATTTTTATCGCCAGACCTTAGATATTTTTGCTGCTATACCCGACCCGGTAAATCTTGCTTTTACACTACCATGTAATTTCAGGGTGAAACCTTCGGCAGACTACACTCCTTATTGCTATGTGGATGAGGGCTATATAGGCAGAGATCATGGCAATAGTGAAGGCATACCGCCTGATAATGGTTACAGAACAATTTGGGGAATTTATCCGAACGGTGGCGAGTTTGATGCGGACAAAGGTGGCAGTACCTCGGCAGATATTGGCGCAAAGGGTGCAGGAATCTTCCCGATATGGATGTCGTCTTTTACTGATTTTGTAAAAGCGGAGGCTGCTCTAACATTACAAACACCGGGTGACCCAAAAGCTCTGCTGCTTTCAGGTGTACGCAAATCAATAGAAACGGTAATG
The DNA here is from genome assembly GCA_031365305.1 of Chitinophagaceae bacterium. Classification (GTDB taxonomy): domain Bacteria; phylum Bacteroidota; class Bacteroidia; order Chitinophagales; family Chitinophagaceae; genus Ginsengibacter. The sequence goes on along the minus strand of JANLXV010000405.1, from coordinate 2,136 downwards.
GCCTATCCTGCCACCGTAAATGTTTTAGTTGATGATGATTTTGTACCTACCGCTGCCCAGGTACAGGATTACATTGATGAAGTGGCGGCGTTATATGATGCTGCTTCCGGCACTGAAGAAAAATTAGGCATTATTATTAAAGAATACTACCTGGCATTATGGGGCAATGGTATTGAGTCCTACAACAATTACAGAAGAACAGCCAAGCCGGCCAACATCCAGCCTACCATACAATCCACAAGTGGTTTGTTCATCCGCTCCTTCTTCTATCCAGCCGTGTATGCCGATCTCAACCAGAATGCAATACAAAAAACAGCTACCAATGTAACAGTGTTTTGGGATACAAGGCCAGATAGCGATTTTAGATAAATTACTAAAATATCAAAATGAAAAATATACATATTGCAATTTTTGCTTTCATCATCTTAGGATTTTTATCATGTAAAAAAGATAAGATCATTGGTGATGTAAATCAATTCACTGTTGGCTCATATCTCACCTTGCAGGAAGCCACCAAGCTTGACATTGACTTTGCCAACAGGGCTACAGAAAGTGCCAGCATAAAAGTTGGCAGCTATGGCTCTCCTGTTCAATCCGTTAATATCTACATGGGTGAACCATCTGATACTGCAAGCTGGGTGTTTATAAAAAATGTGCCTTTTAGCGAGGGTGTGTCGCTTCAGATCACCTCTGCTGAAATAGCCGCAGCGCTTGGTATACCGGTAGATAGCCTGCAACCGGGCTCTTCATTTACATTCCTGAATGAAGTGGTTACAACCGATGGAAGAAAATTTTCTTTAAAAAATACTTCAACTAATTATGAACCTTTTGCCGGGTATAATATGGCTTTAAGATGGACAGCAAATATTGTTTGCCCATTCTCTGCACCAATGGCAGGAAGTTATGAGGTGCTTGAAGATGGATGGCAAGATTGGAGTTCCGGCGATATTGTAGAGGTTTTTGATGGGCCGGGTACCAATCAAATTAATTTAAGTAAGGTTTGGCCAAACCCCGCTGTTGGAGATGTTGTTGATCCATTGGTTGTAGATATTGCAGATCCCGCAACAGGCGCAGCAACTATAGCCGAGGGCATTACTTTTGGAGATTATGGTGCTTATAAAGCTACAACCTTGGATGGCAGTGCCGGGTTTGTATTTTCCTGCACCAACACCATTACCTTAAGTATACATATAGATGCCAGTGGTTATGGAGACCAAGGATCTTTCACTTTAAAGCTCAGAAAGAAGCTTTAAAATTTTACAGATAAAAAGGTTGTCTTTATCGGCAACCTTTTTTTATACAATAAACTTTACTACTCTCCATTATGATTATTATAGGCTGTGCCTTATACCCATTTTAAAGCAATCCATTTTAAAATATCTTCAGGTTTCAAAATTTACTTCATAGTAAATATGTAGTTTTGACGCTTCCGAAACAATAATTAGATTCCTATCAATTAAATCCGTTTCTTTAAAAACATGGATAAAAAAGTTTCAAAAATTGGTGTGCTCACTTCCGGTGGCGATTCGCCCGGTATGAACGCAGCCATACGTGCCGTGGTGCGTACAGGCATTTATTATGGCCTGGAAGTTTACGGTATAAGGAGAGGCTATTCGGGTATGGTTGATGGCGATATTAAAAAGATGGAAGGTAAAAGCGTTGCCAACATTATTCAGCGTGGCGGAACTATATTAAAAACTTCCCGCTGTATGGAATTCTTTGAAAAAGAAGGCCGCAAAAAAGCCTTTGAAAATTTAAAAGAACTTGGCATAGATGGCCTTGTAATTATTGGTGGCGATGGGTCTTTCAGAGGCGCACAAATTTTCAGTAACGAATATGATATTCCATGTGTTGGTTTGCCGGGCACTATTGATAAAGATATTGCCGGCACAGATTTTACCATTGGTTTTGACACCGCTGTAAATACTGCTGTTGAAGCCATTGATAAAATAAGAGATACTATGGATGCGCATGACCGGCTCTTTGTTATCGAAGTTATGGGGCGTGATTCAGGTTACATTGCTTTGCATAGCGGCATTTCGACAGGGGCTGAAAACATACTTATCCCTGAAAAAAGAACAGACATTGAAGCCGTAATAAATGCTCTTACCGAAAAAGAAAGGCGGCAAAAATTAG
>JANLXV010000403.1:0-1605 GCA_031365305.1 Chitinophagaceae bacterium | reverse complement strand
GGAAAGATATTTTTTAAAAGATGAGGCCTGACCCGTCCAGGATTTAATTTGTAGTTGTTGCATATAAATTATATTTATGATTTTTTAGAATAAGTTTTTTTGCACCATAGTGCGTTACTTCTTCTTTAATAAGAATATGCTCTTCGTCATAATCGGTATGGTTAACATTCTTGCCAACGCCTTCTTTCCCCCGCCAGATATCTAATTTTACAGGCTCCCAAAGTTTGGTTTTTGCAGATTTATAAGCCGCATCAAGAACGGCGTTTACAACATAACCATCGTAAAAGGTTTCTTTTGGTTGTTTATTATTTTCAAGGCTGTTTAGCATATCCATAAACATGTGGTTATATCCCAATTCATTCAGTTCATCACCTACAGGAAACAACCAGCCGGTATTGCTCTCAGCTTTTTCTGAGAGATATTTATCACTCTTTCCTGTAGTAAACATTTCAAAGCCGGTACGCAAAAAATTATTTATCCATATAGTGCCTTCGGTGCCCATTACTTCATCTCTCAAATCAAGGCCGCCTCTAAACGTCCAGCTTACTTCAAACTGTGCTATAGCGCCATTTTCATATTTAACCAGGGCGATGCCATGATCTTCAGCATCTATAGGCTTTACCTGTGTATCTGCCCAGCACATTACTTCAATGGGCTTAATATCTTTACCGATATAACTCCTGGTAATTTCTACGCAATGGCAGCCCAGATCAAGAATGCAGCCGCCGCCTGCCTGCTCAATATTCCAGAACCATTCACTGTGTGGGCCGGGATGCGTTTCCCGGGATTTTGCCCAAAGTATTTTACCTAAAGCGCCGGCCTGTACACTATCAAAAGCCTTTATAAATTTGGGAGAGTAAACCAGGTCTTCCAGGTAGCCGTTAAAAATACCCGCCTGTTCCACAGCCTCCAGCATACGTTTGGCTTCTTCAGCATTTCTGCCAAGTGGCTTGGTTGTCATCACCGCTTTTTTGTGTTTGCAGCAAAGCATTACGGCTTCTTCATGTAAAAAGTTAGGGAGAGAAATACAAACAATATCAACATCGGGGTGTGCAATTGCTTCTTCCATATTTTGAGTGACATGGTCAACTTTATACGTTTCTGCAAATTTTTCTGCGGAAGAAAGCGTCCGGCTGTACACACTTATAATTTTATCTTTATTGCGGTATCCCTGTAAGGAGTCTGCATAAAATCTGGCTATAAAGCCTGAACCAAGCATGGCAATATTTGTCATAACAGCAAAATTTCGTTTTAAGAAAGATGGTTAAATGTGGCGGTAAAAGTAAGTTACAGCATCAATGCAAAAAAATTCATCGGGGCAAATTTTAATTAATCATAAATTCGTTCGGCTCTTAAAAGTCAATGTTCACCAGATATAAAAATCATGTCAAATACTTTCGATGCAATTGTTATAGGCTCCGGTATTAGTGGCGGATGGGCTGCCAAAGAATTTTGCGATAAAGGTTTTAAAACCCTTGTAGTAGAAAGAGGCAGAGATGTAAAGCATATAAAAGATTATCCTACTGCTACAAAAAATCCCTGGGAGTTTCCGCACCGGTTACGTATGCCGGCAGATGTAATAAAAGAAAATCCTGTTGTGGAAAG
>JANLXV010000399.1:0-3267 GCA_031365305.1 Chitinophagaceae bacterium | reverse complement strand
ATCAGCTATAGGAGATAGAATAGTTTGGGTGTTAGCTGCTGCAACTGCAAGAGAGGCTTCCGGTGCGTCACATTCTGGTATAATATAACCTGAGCTTCCTGAAGTTGCTGTATTAGCCAACTGTGCATTTAAAGTAGCAGATAATCGCGGTGAATTATTAGTTACTGCGGATTGTGTTAAGGACGTAAACTCATTAGATTTAATAAGTAATACGGGAGAGTTTGAACCAAATTCTTTACTATTAATTTCTACACCAATATTCTGGCTTAAAGAATCCCTTAATGATATGGTAACTATTTTGTCGCCGGCTTCCTGACTTTTTACAAAATTAGTTACATATATATCATAGTATTTTTGGACGCTTGATACGCCTGCAGCTGACAGAACCGCACCAGGTGATGGTGAATTATTAGTTGTAATGGTGTTCTCTGCCCACGCATCATCGTTTACGCCGTATGCAGATACTGTAATTGTTGAGGTATTTTCGGCATTCTTTGCATAGAAGCGTAACCTTGCAGATGTTATATCATTTAAAAAAGGCAAATTAAATTTTAAAAAGACAGACCTTTTGTAATCGCCATTAATAGCCCCTTTTACCACCATAGAGGAATCTGTACCATAATTCACATTTGAATAAATACCGCCTCTTATTTGTGCATCAGCTACAGAATGTAATAGAGTAGTAACCGGTTGGGTGGTTTTTGGTTTAAGCAATACAATTTGTCCGCTTCCGCCATATTCTGATACATAAATGTTTCCATTAGCTTTGTTCTCAACAAGGTCTAAGGGATCAGCAAACCCTGAAAAGCCCGGAATGCCTGCACCTTCTGTGTAATTTACTATATTTTTTATAGTGCCCCCTGGCGTCAGGGCCATGATGTCATCATTCTGGCTATACCTCACAACCAAAATCTTTCCTTTCAGGGCGTTATTAAAAGTTGAACTATAGTATTCTATTGTACCATTGGGAGATTTGTTATGTTGAAAATCAAAAGCAAAGCCTTTATAATTGGCATCTGGTAATGTTCCAACAGGGTATGCGTCAACTTGTGCAGGATCGGCAGACGAAGTAGGATTACCTCCATTTAAAACATATTCACCCCTAAGCGCATTAGGATGACCATAATAACCACCTTGCTGTATCCTGAAAAGATAATCTTTTTGGGTTTGTTGAACATTGGTTAGCTCAGGTACAAGGGGGCCGGAATATAAAGTGCCGTTAGTTCGTAAAGTTCCGGCAACAGATGCAGGCGTATTACCACCAGCCGCCGAGCCATTGGCGGCTACATACAACTGCCCGTTGCTGTGCCATAAAAGATCATATCCATTTCTAATTCCGGAGGCATAAATTTTGAGTGGAGCATTTACCGCAAAAGGATCATAGGAGCCGCCGCCTTCATTTGTTTTAACGTCAAGCGGTAAGGTTAAGCCAGCCAATAAAGCAGGTGAAAGTTTTAAAACTGCAGCGCTTAGAAGGTGTTCACTTCTCAGCCCCCACGTATTATCTGCACGACCCATGCCGCTGTTACTGCCTTGTGTAAAATATAAATTACCATCCGGGCCAAAGGCGATGCTATTAGTAAGATGATCTTTTTTTGAACGGGGAAGATTAATAAGGATATCCTGTACGTTTTCGAGGTTGGCTCCGCTAAGTTTTGTAAGCTTTCCATCCCAATCCGGCCCGCCCACAAATACAAAACTGCTATGCGATACCCAGGCAATTAAATTTGTTGAGGTTGAAGCCGGATCAAATACAAAGCCTATAGCTAAGCGTTTTTGCCTGCTGCCGGTTTCGTCCTGTAAAGAATAAATTAATTGTAGATTGCCTAAGGTACCATCTGCATTAATCGTAAATCTTTTTATTATTCCATCTATAGTTATTGCATATAATTTATTGTCCGGGCCTATTGTAAGGCTCGAATGCTGGCCTGCGGCATTTGGTAAAATAATTTTATCGAAGGCAACATTTAGTAAAGAAGATGCAGTGTCAGAGCCGGTCTTGAATAAAATTGAATAAGGTACAAAAGCAGAATCAGCAAGATCCTTTACCCCTGACGATATGGTAAACCTATACGTTGTATTAATTTTTAGCGACGCTTTAGGAACCAGGGTAATAGCATCGCCACCGCCGGTGCCATTTACATTGGCGGCAACAGCAAGGCCGCTTACGTCTTCTTTTAAAGTTACAGTTGATGAAGTGATGGTATTATTATTTACACCACCATTTGGTAATTTTAATATGCTGGTTGATATTGATGAGTAAATGCTAACGTCTGTAGCGTTATTTTGCGGCGTAACTTCAACAACTGAAGGGCGGTTTGTATTGGATGATACAATATTAACCCAATTAATTTTTGTATTTGAGCCACCTTTTGCATCTATTGTCAAATAATCGTCAGCAACAGATATTGTTTTCGTTGCTTTAAAAAACTTTTGTGAAGAATTCGGAATAAAATTATTAATAATATTTACCCCTTCTACATTTACGGAATGTTTGCTGTCAGTTTGAGTAGCATCACCCACCGACACGGTAACATCGTATACCCCGTTTTTAATTTTGCCTTCCCAGTAACCTTCAATTTTTGTACCCGTAAAGTTAGGTATGGAGTTACCCTGAATGTGCATGAAAGTGGCTAATAAAATGTCTGAAGGAGATGATCTTTTACGGCCGTTTTTTGTTAAGTCAAGGGTAGATTTATCACTTAATTTAAGCCAGCCATATTTATTGCCTGAGCCTTGCTGAGCTGAAGTTCTTAGGCCGAAAGCCTGGCCATAATCTTTTAACCAGCCGGCCGGCGTTGAAGTAACGGAATCCTGAAAATTTACTTTTAGAGTTACTTCAGAGCTATTCGGATCGGTAACGATAATCTTAATTATTAGAGTAGCACTTGTACAGCCCTGGGCAGACGCCGTTACCGTAGCTTTATAATTTCCAATGGTGAGATAGGTCGCATTCACCATAAATGTTATTTCCGAACCGGTAGTATAATTAATATTGTTTAGAAGAGAATTATTTACAGCGAGCCACGATGGTACATTACCACCGCCATCTACTGCTTTCAACGAAACAGTTACAGGCAAGTTATCAGAAGTGGAAATATATTCTGATATGCTCTGTGAAGTACTTTGCTGCAGAGATATATTATAAACACTATCCACGAACTGGATGGAATTTATTACATCTGCTGAACTGGCTTTAAAAAATGAGCCTGGTAGTTTATGTAAATCATTAAGTCTGACTGGCGCAGATTCAACTGAAAAAATTAA
>JANLXV010000388.1:0-3929 GCA_031365305.1 Chitinophagaceae bacterium | reverse complement strand
TCTCGCAGGCGGCAGCCAGTTTGGTTACAAATTAATCTGGGTGTTGCTGATGTCAAATTTAATTGCGTTGCTTTTGCAAAGTCTAAGCGCACGATTAGGAATTGTACGCGGACGTGATTTGGCACAAGCATCACGTGAAATTTATCCGCCATTCATAAATATGTTTTTATACATACTTGCCGAAATTGCAATTGCAGCTTGTGATCTGGCTGAAGTATTAGGAATGGCAATTGGAATGCAATTACTGTTTGGGTTGCCGCTCACATGGGGTGTAACCATCACGGTGCTTGACACTTTTTTATTATTGTTTCTTCTCAATTTCGGAATGCGAAAAGTAGAAGCGTTTATTATTTCGCTTGTCGCGATAATAGGAATGTGTTTTATAGCTGAAATGTTTTTTGCAAAACCGGATATCACCGATATTGCAAAAGGATTTTTTCCATCTATTCCAAATGAATTATCGAGCGAGCCGTCAATATTATAACGCACCAACAGAAAATCGTTGTCGGTGCCATTCCAGGTATAACCGGCAGCAATAAGTTTTCCATCCGGCTGCACTACGCTAGATTTAAATACAGTGTTTCCAATCTTAAATTCGTAAATTAAGCCTCCGGTTTTATTAAATGTTTTATCTAAACTGCCGTCAGTATTATACCGGGCAACTACGGTATTTGTGATGGAAAAGAATGGTGTGCCATCAAAACCGGCTAAAATAATCTTTCCATCAGGCTGAAGTGAAAGGCCTGCTGTTCGCAAATCGTTTGAGCCATGATAGCTTACCTGTTCACCATCGGCGCTGTAAGTACTGTCAGTGCTGCCGTTTGTATTGTATCGTGAGGTAGCGAAAGCATAGCTTGTTCCGTTTGATGCGTAACCGCCTGCTATTACTTTACCATCTTTTTGAATAAAGAGCGATGTGTTATAATCGTTGTAACCTCTAAAATCAGTTGTCTTAATTCCGGTGGTATTAAAACTTTTGTCTAAGGCACCATTAGCGCCATAACGAACAATGACAAAATCTTTTTGAGTATTTGTATTGTTCCATAAACCGCCTAAAACAATCTTGTCATCGCTTTGTACAACTAATGATCGAACGGCGAAGTATGACCCGTCGGGCCTCAATAATTTATCACTAAAAGCAAACGAATTGTCACTGCTACCTGTATTAGTAAATCTTGCTAAGGAAAACCCTGTTGTGTCCGACGCAGCAATAATGAATTTGCCGTCAGACTGCAATGCGATAAGATTTGAAGTAAGATCATTAGTTCGAATATTTGTAATGAACTTTCCATCTCCATCGAAAGACAGGTCTGGCAAGCCGATATTGGTATACCTGGCTACTGCCACCCGATCGTAAAGATGGGTATCAAAGCCGTCTGCATCAGGAACAGGGCTATAAAGGGCGGTAATTCCGGACACTAAAATTTTACCATCCGGCTGAATAGCAACAGAATTAATAGCATCGTAATATGTACTAAAATCTGTCTTTTGTAATCCCTTATTGCCAAACGCCAAATCCAGCGAACCATCCGTATTAAGTCTTGTTAAGGCAAAATCTTCATTAATAAAAGTCCCTTTTTCTTCAGGATATTCGCCGGAATTGTCGTGCAACGGCATAGATCCTGTATGACCAACAATAATTATTTTACCATCAGGTTGCTTAACAGCCTTTGACCCTTGCACCGGTACGGGAACTGACAGGCCATTTATGCCATAGCTGCTATCGGTAACACCATTGGCAAATTTTTTAATCAACAGAGATTGGGCAGAAGACTGAAACAAAATAAGCAGGCTGCCATCAGTATTAGGAATTACCTGGGTGCTTTGACTGTTCTGTCGTTTCTGTACGCCGGTGTTGAGTTCGGCTATGCCATCGTTGCTAAACGTTTTGTCGAGGTAACCAAACTGTGCAAAAGCTGAGTTTAAAATGAAAAGAAATAAAGCAAAAAATAAAATTTTGTGTTTCATGTGTAGCGATTAGTTATTAAAAATTAAGAGAAGGGTTCGGAGGAAAATAGAGGAAATGAAAGGTGTTCCAGGTTTGCGAAGCAGGTATTGGAGTAATCCGGTACAAAGTAGAAGAATAAATCAATAAAAAATAATTTATGCTGAGGAGAGTTTTCCCCACCAAAACTTTTTAAAACTGTCTAAAATAAATACGCTAAAACAGGCAGTTAATTAGTTTGGTTAAAGAAAATTAGATGGCATTTTATCTTTAGTAGTTTATTGAATTATTAAAGTATGGCGTAATTACTGGAAAACATTTTGATAGCGATTGTTTGCTTAAGAGTCTAATGATGCAGCTAACACTCCGACTTTCTTTCTACTACGTCCTCGAAAACACTACAGCAAAGACATCACTGACACCAATGTTATTTCAAGTTTTATGCATCTTATCTTTCAACATCATAACTTAATAAACTGCCGGCTTATTACTTTGTAACCGGATTTAAGCTGCAAATTATACGTGCCTCTTTGCAATGATGATATATCAATTGGTATGTTTTGATCAGCGTTTTTCGTTACCGATTGTTTTAAGATTGTGCCTGTTGATGACATAATTGACAGAATTACAGCATCGCCAGATAGGCCTTTCGTTGAAACGTTAAGTATATTTTTGGCCGGATTGGGGCTTAAAGTTAAAATTGCTTTGTTATTGTTTAAAGTATCGGCAGCATTGTAAATGGCCGACTTTAGCGTTGCACCTCTTACTATGATAGTTTTAATGGCAGAAAATGTTTCTGCGCCAAGATTGTCTGTTGCTTTTACTTTTATAGCATAAGTGCCGGCAGGTAAATTTGATAACATATATGAATACGGCGCTGTAAAGTCTGCTTTTAAATAGGTGTCATCTTTATAAAACTTGACACTTTGAATTGAACCATCAGCATCATTTGCCGTTGCATTAATGATGAGGTTTACCGGCGCTCTGTAAACGCCATTGTTTGACGGGCTGGTAATAGTTACAACAGGAGGCATATTTACTTTCACGGTTACAGGCAAGGAAAATGTTTCCGTACCAAGGTTATCCGTTGCTTTCACTTTAAAAATGTAAACACCCGGAGCAAGATCAGTAAATGTATATGAGTAAGGCGCTGTAAAATCTGCCTTAATGTAGAAATCATTCTTGTAAAACTTAACGCTGTGTATCGAACCATTAATATCGCTTGCCGAGGCAGTAATTGTAACATTAGCAGGAGATGGAAAAGTTGTGTTATTACCGGGGCTGGTAATAATAACTATTGGTGGTGTATTTGCACCATCAAGCGCATATCTTGTAATAATACCTGTTTTACCTGCATCTGTTAAACAGCCGCTGGTGTATAATTTATTATTTGCCAGGCTTATTTTAAATACATCGCTTTTGGTTAAATTTAAATACCCCGATATGCCAAAGCTGCTATCAATCAGGCCTTGCTCATTTAATCTCACAGTACCAAACCCTGCAGGTACTTGTACAACATCAGGATATTTATATTCTTCATGATTTTCATAGAGGCTTGATTTGATAATAATTTTATTATCGGCCTGAAGTGCTAACTCAGGTTGGTTGGCAAAAAGCGTATGTGTTGTTTCATATACATTGTAATCTATGAATTGTAGACCATCTTCAGAAAAGCCATGATCTAAATCTCCATCTTTACCGTATCGCACTATGCCTGTATTTGTTGAAATGTCATATCTGCCAAGTGTGCCGGCTCTTCCCGCCACTACTATTTTATCATCTTTTTGAATTACTATAGCTTCTGCTTTTGCAAAATATTGTGTGTAGCCATCATCCACCACATCAGGGAATAAATTTGTTGTAACTAAACCATCCTGTGAAAAGGTGTTATCGGGTGTACCATTGTTATTATACCTGGCAAGGGCAAAGTTGGTACTGTAATAACCTGCCACAATTATTTTGCCTGTACTCTGCAAAGCAAAAT
>JANLXV010000387.1:0-4392 GCA_031365305.1 Chitinophagaceae bacterium | reverse complement strand
TATAATCATCCCGCCAGCCGGAAGTGAGGCTGCCATAGCGTTTAACGGTTACTGCTAATCTTTCATCTTTGCCATTAACACTTAGCTGCACATCCCTGATTATTTTTTCTTTGGTGCGATTGAGTGCAACCAATGGCTTTAGCTCACCCGCTGATGTTTCACCATGTGGCGGAATTACCAAAGACAGCGCCTGGTATAAATTGTTTGGCAAGCTTCCGAATGGTAGGTTGCTGTCAGTAAGCTCAAGATAATAATCCTTATTATCAATATGCGCCAGGGCAATGCAATGGTTAAATTCCATGGAAGGCAACACAAGATCGTTAAGGCCGTTGTTTCTTGTATCAACTAAAACCAACTGTGCAGATATGCCCGCCTTTGCAGCCAGTGCAACAAACAACGATGAAAGGTCTTTACAATCACCGAGCCTGGTGCTGATGATTTTTGAAACATCCTGGGGAATAAGACCGCTTTGCCTAAATGAGACTGAACTGTAGCTGATGTTGGTTACAATATAATTATAAATCAGTTTGGCTTTTTCAATACTTGTCAGCGATTTTTTTGCTGCGAATATTTCATTGTATAACGCAGTCAACTCAAAATTATCAGCGGTATTCTGGTAAGCGATGTCGCTATACCAGTTGGCCACATTTGCCCAGCTTTTAAGCGTTGAAAGATGTAACACTGCACCTACATCACTTAAGGTTGGCATTAATGGCTCATGCTTAAAGGGCTTTATATCCTTCATTTCCCAGGTGTACACTTTAAAGCCGTCAGCCTCTTTTATAGCCGGCGTTATAGTTGAATTAATCACTTTAGAATTGAACTGGTAGTTCTTCGGAAGCACTAAAACATATCTTGATAAAACCGAAGGCACAAAGGCGCTGAAAGAAAATTTGTCCCAGAATTCCCTGCCCAGTCTGCCGCTTGAATAATTCTGCAGCCTGTATTTGATATAGATCGCATCGCCGGGCTGCAAACCGGTAAATACAACATGATTATCGTCTCTTTCCGCTACCGATTTAGAACCATTGGCTTTTATCACCTCGCTTTTTTCGATGAGTAAGCTTTGCGTATTTGAATTAAAAGGGAGATAGATTTCTTTCCAGTCGTCAATGCCTTTTTGTGTGTGCAGCTTTACGGCATAATCTACAAATTCTTCAGATGCCCCTTCATCATAAATAATAGTTGCTTTATCATCTACAAGATAACTGTAATCGTATGCCGAATCTGCCGGGGCTTTTTTAATTAAGGCATATACATCTTTTACCGGCAACAAGGTATACAGGTCAACATTTTGCTCCAGCGCCTTTAGCTTTTTACGGGCTTCATAATTTGTCCGATCATAGTAAATGGCTTTCTTATAACTGGCAATGGCATTTTGTTTGTCCTTCATTTGCTCCTGTATCGAGGCAACTCTCTGCCAATATTCGCCGGTAAACGGCGCCAGCAGCAAGGTTTTTTGTGCATACTCCAAAGCCTTTTCATAATTCTGCTGCTCAAAATAAAATTTTGAAATGGCATTTGGAAAGGCGGGATCAAAACCGAAATCTTTGTAAAGCGCTTTGAGCAGTTCAACATATTTGTTGTTTAGCCCCTGGCTCTTATACTCGCCGGCCAGCTTATCAATAATGTCATAATTATAATTTTTACGCAAATATTTTTCATAAATATCCAGCGCAGCTTTTGCATCTTTTTGCACCAGCTTTTTTACCTGGAACATCATAGTTACAAAAGAAGTATTTTCAGGAAAGCTGTTATACATGCTGTCAATCAGGCTAATCAGGAGATCCATTTTATTCAACTTACCTAAAACATTGGCTTTGCGCTCCATGATGTTTTCGTCTTCGCCAAAGGCCGCAATCCATTTGCCTACTTCTGTTTCAGCCTCCTCTAACTTTTCTTCGCTTATAAAATTGGCAACCCGCATTTGAAAATTAATATAGTTATCCGGATCATTTTCTTTCAGCCATTCTATCTCCTGCAAAAACAACGTGCGGTTGTCAGCTTTATTCAGGCACTGCATCAATTCAAATTTTAGCAAAGGATTTTCAGGCGATAATTTGAGTGCCTTTTCAATCACCTGCCTTGCTTCGGTCGTCCGGTAATCTCTCAGGTAAGTCTGGCCCAGTAAAATGTAATTGATGATGTTGTTTGGGTCAGCAGCAATGCGCTTCTCAAAAAAATCTTCAGCAAAATGTTTTAACGAAACATTGCCCGCTGGTGCACTTACTTTGGTATAGCTCTGCGTTTGCACCGTATACTTTAAAGCAGCAACCGGCTTAAAATTATCATCGGTAAAGCGTATAATATAATTTGGTATTGAATTATCAGTATAGCCTAATTGAACCAGCACTCGGTTGTAGCCCTTTTTTAAAGTACAACGGTTTTTATAATAGTCAAGTTCTGTAACTCTCTCCTTTGCTTCTGATATGATGAGTGCATCGTTTAGCCAAACTTTAATGGCGCCATTACAGCCAGCATTTAAAATTACGGTCATATCTTCCGGTGCTTCTACAAACGATTGCCCATAAACTACAGCAGAGTTTACAGGCAGGTGCGCATGGGTAAAAAGCCAGCCCTGCCTGGTGGTTTGTTCTGGTGTAAACCAGTTTACTTCAGCATTATTAAGCCCTATAAATTTTGCCCCGGCCTGAGGTGTGGCAATGGGGCCATTATTAACAGTAATGCCTGTGCCGGAAATATTTTCGAAAGGACCCGCAAGCTGCCAATCCTGTATCGAACCCATGAAAGTCCACTCCTGCTTTGCTTTTTCATGCTCGTTAGCGTATAAAAAGTGCATGGCTTTTACATAATGAGCGGCTGATTGAATTGAGCCGTTATAACTATTATCAGTAATAATTTTATTTAATAACTGAAGCTGCCAGTCAGATTTCTTTGAATATTGGCCAAGCAATGCACCGTTAAACCACAAGGCATACAGGTAAGCACTTTTATCGTTGCTTTCTGTAATCTTATCAATCATGCCGGGCAGGTTACTTTCATGCCCTTCATACGTTTGAATAAAAGTTAAGGCCAAATAGGCGTCGAGAGCCGTGGCCGGGCTTTTGGTGGCTTTTTGCAGAAGGACCTTGGCCTGTTTAAAATCTTTTTTGATGATGGCAGCCCAGGCATCCTGGTAATCGCTTGCAAAGACGGAAATAGAAAAAAAGAAGACAAATACAGCAGCAGCAAGGCGCTTAAGCATAGTTTATGTTTTGGTAATGATGATTATTTTAATCCCTAATGAATAACAGTGAAATAACGAGATGAAAAGCTCTCTTCTTATGTGCTGGTTCAGTTAGCCTGGAAAGTAAATCAGGCACTCAATGTAATACATTAATTGCAGAGAATAAAGCCTGCAAAAAAGTTTAATTTTTTATGAGAGAAGAATGGCTTTGGTTGAATTTTATTGAAAAATACCCCTGCTTTTTAGAAATATAAAAAGTTTTTATTGACGCTTTTAAACTCCTAAAAATGACGCCTTATAAATTAACTCAAACAATTCTACATCCAAAGCGAATAATGCTTAGTCAAATAGGCGACGTTAACGGATTTGTTTTCTAAGCTCGATCCATGGAAGATGTTTATAGAAGTCAGTACAAATCAAATAGCCTAAACTATTTATGAAATTTTCATTTTAAATCACTCCTGTCAAATCTTCATACGTTGCCTTTCTTATACTCATCTATTTCATGTATAAAACTCATTGCTTTTGTAATAGATTGTCCAACCGACTTTTCTATTATATATCTTACCCATTTTTTATGGAGATTTTTATAAGATACCGCTTTATAAAGCCAAATACATGGCCCAATTGCAACGGCACTAAATATGAGCTGTCCCATCCACCAGTTGTGGTTAAAAAGCAACACGATGTCTATACCTGCAAGGATCTTAAAAAAGATGATCGGGTAAGCCATATAAGTAGGCAATACTAAAAAAGTAAGCCTTAGATAATCAATAATGCGGGAATGCAGCAAGGTGAGTTTCTTTTGTATAGCGGTGATGTTTTCGCTATAATCAATTTGTTTTATAAGACTGATTTGTGTTATACCATTTATACAAGCGATAGTAAAAAATAACAACAGGACACCCGAGGATAAGGAAAAATGAATTTCAAAAATATTGGCAATAAAAAATTTAGCCAGGTAGTAGAGTACTGCCAGGTGAGCCAGAACTTCGATAATCCTTAAAATCAATAAGCCTTGTAACTTCGATTTTACCCGCTGTGATTGTATCATCTCAATGCAATGCAGGTTTAACTGTGCAGACTTTTCTAATTTTTTATCGTAAGATTCCCAAATTGTTTTGAGTTCAATAATATCCATGATCATTTATTTATTATGGTGAATTTTTGCCTGAGTTTTTCTTTTACACGATTAATTTTTGTAG
>JANLXV010000370.1:0-1886 GCA_031365305.1 Chitinophagaceae bacterium | reverse complement strand
CTACAAAATGCAGGAGTATTTTGATGTGTGGCGCATGACTGACAGCCTGCGTTCAATAATGCTTTGGCTGGATGAGTATGCACTTACTTTTTCGGTAATTATAATAACACTCGAAATTGTTGTTGGCGTGGCTTTATTGCTGGGTTTGTATCGCCGTTTTTTCAACATCCTGCTTTTGTTGCTGATCATCTTTTTTACCTTTCTTACGGGCTATGCCGTGTTCTCCGGCAAAATAAAAACCTGTGGCTGCTTTGGAGATTGTATACCATTATCGGCCATGCAATCTTTTGTGAAAGACATTGTTTTATTTGTATTAATACTTATCCTGCTTGCCGGCGAAAAATATATCTTACCACTTTTCAAAAGCGCTGCAAACGGTTTGCTCATCATTATATCTACATTGATTGTTTTAGCTTTTCAATGGTACACATTAGAACATTTACCTGTAATAGATTGCCTGCCTTTTAAGAAAGGAAACAACATTTTAGAGTTAAGGAAAATGCCGGCCAATGCCATCCCTGATAAGATCGCTTTTAAATTTATTTATGAAAAGAACGGGGTTCAAAAACAATTTGATGAAACCAATCTGCCCGATTCAACCTGGAACTTTGTAAAACGTGATGATGTCATTTTGGAACAGGGCTCCAACAATGAGCCGCCTATTAAAGATTATGTATTGAATACCCTTTCAGGCACTGATACAACAGAAGCCTTACTAAGTCAGCAAAAACAATATTATGTGCTTTATATGAAAAGCATTGAAGACACTGGTAAATGGGTGAATAATTTTTCAGCAGTTATACATGCGGCAAAAGCAACCGGTAAAAATGTTTATGTAATTGCGTCACAGGCGGAAGCAGCCAATGAGCTTATCAACAACCAATATCATTTTAATGTACCTGTATTAAGTTGCGACGTTACCGCCATTAAAACAGCCAGCCGAACCAATCCATCTTTATATCTCATGAACGGGCCTGTGGTATTAAACAAATGGGGTAGGGCAGATTTTGAGAAAGTGATAAATAAATAGCCAAAACATGGAACTCGGTATATACAGTTTTGTTGAGATGGATACGCACAGCCCGCTGCATAAAGGCTTACAAGGTCAACAACGCATGAAGGAACTGATGGAGGAAATTAAATTGGCCGAAGACGTTGGCCTTGATGTCTTCGCTATAGGAGAACATCATCGCCCTGATTACCTCGTATCATCGCCTGCTGTTGTTTTAGCCGCTGCATCTCAAATAACAAAAACAATCAGGTTATCCAGCGCCGTTACGGTCTTAAGTTCTGATGACCCGGTAAGAGTGTTCCAGGATTTTGCAACTGTAGATTTATTGTCTGGCGGGCGGGTGGAAATAATGGCCGGACGTGGTTCTTTTATCGAATCATTTCCATTGTTTGGTTATGATCTTAAAGATTATGATGCACTCTTTTCTGAAAAGCTTGAGCTTTTATTAAAGATTAACGATGCAGAAAAAATAACGTGGCAGGGAAAGTTAAGACCATCCATTAATGATCTTGGCATTTATCCACGGCCTTTGCAACATAAAATTCCGGTATGGGTTGCTGTTGGTGGTACGCCTGAATCTTTAATGCGGGCAGGCCGCTTGGGATTGCCTATGGCGCTGGCGATCATTGGTGGCTCGCCGCAACGCTTCAAGCCATTAGTAGATTTATACAGGGAAGCATTTTCAAAAGCCGGGCATGATCAAAAAGCAAAGGTGGGTATCAACTCGCATGTTTTTATCGGGGATGATTCAACGCAGGCGGCTAATGATTTTTATCCATCTTATGCTGCAACCATGACGAGAATAGGGCGGGAGCGGGGTTGGGGTGCTATGAACAGGATGCAGTTTGATATGATGCGGCAAAAAGATGGGTCG
>JANLXV010000366.1:0-7538 GCA_031365305.1 Chitinophagaceae bacterium | reverse complement strand
AACGAGACCGGATTTTGCTTTACGGTTTTATCCTGACACCTTAAAGTCAACAGAGGTTCTACTTAAAGGTTTTGAAAAAGTATTTACACCAAGTACGCTTACAGGGCAAATGCGTTACAATTATGATCGTTCAAAACCTGTCGAAAAAAAGTTGAGATATTTCAATACCTATATTTTTGGAACACCAGTTTCAAAACCCATAGCTTATATTATTCCTGCAGGGTATTACCAGATTGTAGAATTATTAAACTAAACGGTGTAAAGGTTGAGCAATTAAAAAGAGATTCATTAATTGCTGTTGAAGGCTATCAGATTGATGATTATAAATCTTACCCGATAGCTTATGAAAAGCACCATAAAAATTATGAGGTGAAAATTTCGTCTTCGCAAACAAACAAGACATTTCTCAAAGGAGATCATATTATCTATATGAATCAGAACACCAATAGGTATATCATGGAAATGCTTGAGCCTACTGGTGATGATAGCTTTTTTGCCTGGAATTTTTTTGATGCGATTCTTCAACAAAAAGAGGGGTTTAGTGATTACAGATGGGAAGACAAGGCAAAAGAAACTTTACAAAATGATGCAGATCTGAAACAAAAATTTATTGAGAAAAAAAGAACGCATTCATCTTTTGCTAAAAATGCTAAAGCCCAACTGGATTTTATATATCGTCATTCAAAGTTTTTTGAATCTGGCTATTTAAATTATCCGGTTTATCGTATCGAAAAAAACGATAATAAATGATGGAATTTTGATAATTATCCTTATGGAAAGTTGACATTTATCTCTTACCTTTGCCACCCGAATTTAAAAAATAATAATCACCAGCCTGCAAGGCATAAAACAAGGTACATGCAGAATTACGAATTGATGGTGATTTTTACCCCCGTGCTTTCTGAGGAAGAGTTTAAAACTGCCCAGAAAAAATATGCGTCACTCGTTACTGATAATGGCGGTGAGGTTTTGCACGATAACCCATGGGGACTAAAATCACTGGCCTATCCTATCCAGAAAAAAACCACTGGTTTATACTGGGTTATGGAATATAAAGCGCCAACCGTCTTCAATGAGAAGCTGAAAATACAGCTACTGCGTGACGAATCAGCTTTACGTCACATGTTCACTGCACTCGACAAATACGCCGTTGAGTACAATGCAAAAAAGAGAAGTGGTGTATCATCTCAAACCGAAAAAGCTGAAGTGTAATCATGGCAAAAGCAAATGAAATTAAATATTTAACAGCCATCAAAGCTGATAAACGGCCGAAAAAATATTGCCGTTTTAAAAAGTTAGGAATCCGTTATATAGATTACAAGGATGGCGACTTTTTGAAGAAATTTCTGAATGAACAAGGTAAATTATTACCTCGTCGTTTAACAGGTAATTCATTAAAATTTCAACGAAAAGTTGGCGATGCTGTTAAAAAGGCCCGTCAAATGGCAATATTGCCTTATGTAACCGATCTTTTAAAATAAAGGAGGCTTTATGCAGGTAATATTAATACAGGATGTAAATAATTTAGGCGGTGCTAACGAACTGGTAAGCGTAAAAAATGGCTATGCCCGTAATTTTTTACTGCCAGGTAAATTAGCAGTTGAAGCAAACTCTTCAAATCTTAAGAAACTTGAAGAAAAAAGAAAGCAACAGGCCAAAAAAGAAGAAAAACTCTTATCTGAACTCAATAAAGTAATAAGCGTACTTAAAAGTTCACCTTTAAGTATTGGCGCAAAAACAGGCACCAGTGGTAAAATTTTCGGAAGCGTTACATCTGTACAGATAGCCAGGGCTATTAAAGAACAGAAAGGTTACGAAATTGACCGGCGCCGTATTCAGATCATGGACGAGATTAAAGAACTTGGTTCATACAAAGCAAAAATTGACTTTGGGAAAGGACAGGAAGTTGAGGTTGACCTTGATGTTATAGCTGAATAAATTTTATAATACTCATATTATCCGCTATTTGGTAGCGGTTTTTTTTATGTCAAAAATCCGTGTTCCAAAAAAAAATAAAATTAAAATGAGTATTATAGTATTTTTAAAAGAAAAGACTATCTTTAATTTTGCTTAAATGTTTTAGCGTGTCGTTCTTTTGGCTGATGTTCAATTCAAGTGCCCTCAGTTCATTGTAGTCCCTAAGTCATTATAAGTTTGAATCATAATTTAAAAAAGTTTTACAATGAACATTTACGTAGGAAATCTTAGTTGGTCAATGACTGATGATGATTTAAGCAACTTATTCAGTCAATATGGTACTGTTACAAGTGCAAAAATTTTAAAAGAAAAAAATACAGGGCGTAGCAAAGGCTTCGGCTTTGTTGAAATGGAAGATGACGAAGCAGCAAAATCGGCTATTGCTACACTCAATGAAAGTGAAGTGCAAGGCAGAAAGTTGATCGTTAACGAATCTCAGCCACGTGCTGAGGGTAGCGGCGGCGGCGGTTACAAGAAAAGCGGCGGCGGCGGTTACGGCGGCGGCGGTAGAAGCGGCGGCGGCGGATATGGCGGCGGTGGCGGTAGAAGCAGTGGTGGCGGCTACGGAAGCGGCGGCGGTGGTGGCTACAAGAAAAGTGGCGGTTACGGTAGTGGCGGCGGAAGAAGTAATGGTGGTGGTTATAATAAAGACTATTAACTTTATTCAGTTATAATTTTTAAGATCCTTTTCTTTAATTAGAAAGGGATTTTTTTTGCCTATTGTTGAACAAATATGTGGTTGCCATAACTAATATGTACCATTTTATAAGGCAAATATTAAGAGAAGCGTGGTTGTTCTGTCTGCGGCTGGTTACAAAAAAAACCATATACGATTTACATATTGTAAAAATCAGACAGGGAGAAATCAAAGGCATGAAAATGATACTCAACCTATCTCCAACCAATGGCTGGATAGATTCTGAATATTTAAAAGGATATAAGCAGGAAGAGGCACAGATCAGCATTGTAAAAAAATTAATTTCTAAAAATCAGAGAATATGGGATATAGGCATCTACCGTGGATTCTACACTTTGCTTTTCGCTGAATTGGTTGGCAAAAAAGGTATCATCATCGGAATTGATATTGACAACAGGAATTGCGAAGTAGTCAGGCAGCTTTTATATATTAATAAGATACCGAACGTTACGATTTATAATTATGGACTTTTCAATAAAAACACAACGCAATCTTACATTAGTTCAAATTCCAGCAATTCAAGGTTGTTAAATACGCTTAAAGGTGATTATACTCAAAATACAATTTTATTAAAAAATGAAAAGATTAACCAGGCTAAATTCACAACCTTTAATTCGCTGGTTGATAAAATAGGCACTGCAGACGTTATAAAAGTTGACATTGATGGTGCCGAATTATATGCACTTGATGCTGCGGAAAAAATATTTTTGAATCCAGATGTTATCATGCTTATTGAATCACACAATCATGAAACCAATAAAAAAATTACAGAGTTTTTTAATTCAAATAATTGTAGTGTGTATTCTATTAATGAAAAAAGATTTTTCAATAATTCCGAGATGTATTGTGGTACAAGCATCGGATGTAAAAACCGACTCAAACTTCAAAACCTATTAGATTAAAAAGCCTTTATATACGTAAAGATCAGTCAGGTGTTTTGGTATTATTTCTAATCTTTTAATTCCGCAAGCGTTTGTTTTAAATCATTTACAGCAGCATTTTCATTTTCCCCGGTTTTAGAAAAAATATCAGCAGCATTTTCATTCTCCCCATAAAATTTATTATTAGCCTTACTGTCAACATCAAGCGCAGATCCGCTTAAGCTTATGCCGGCAAAAATGCCTTTGCTTCTTGAATAAGAATACACTTCGGCTTCCATCTTATAATCTGTGGTTGCTGAAGAACTGCGCCCAACGGGGCCTGCGGTAACTGAAATATCTCCGCCTAAGGTAAAAGTGCCTTTCCCAACATTTTCAAGGGTTTCGTGGCTTTTAAAAATTAAAACCAGGTCAATGGATTGTACGCCTGCCTGAAAGCCAAGGCTACCGCCGGTCATTGTTACAAATACAGGATCACTCCATGTACCATCACTATTTTTTACAACAGCAATTCCTTTTCCTCTTTTTCCCGCTACAACAAAACCGGCATTTATGAGTTTGGGAATCACTATAATACCTTCAGTAACCTTCAACATCTGCTGTGGTATATTTTCTTCCATAGTTACAAAATCTTTTAATACTTGTGTAGAGGCGACAACTTTATCTTCTTCTTTATCCTGACTTTTTACATTTTGAAAAAACAAGCTGCTGATTGTAAAAACTACTACGATTCTAAAAATATTTTTGTACTTCATTGTATGCTGATTTTATTTATGAATTGCTTTCTGCAAAAAATTTATGGAAATACGGTATGGTTTCAATGCCCTTATAAAAGTTAGCCAAATCAAATTTTTCGTTAGGGCTATGCAGGTTATCGCTATCAAGCCCAAAGCCAAGAAACACCACTTTTATGCCAAGTTCTCTTTCAAATAATGCACAGATCGGTATGCTGCCGCCACCTCTTACCGGTATAGGTGTTTTGCCAAAGGTTTGCTTAATGGCTTTGGCTGCAGATTTATAGGCTTTACTGTCAATAGGCGTTATGTAAGGCTCACCGCCATGATGTTCAAAGGCGTTTACACTAACGTTTGCCGATGCTATCTTTCTAAAATGATCTAATAATAGTGCAGTTATTTTTGCTGATGATTGATCAGGCACAAGCCTTGCGGAAATTTTTGCAGTGGCTTTGGAAGGTAACACCGTCTTGGCACCTTCGCCCTGGTAGCCGCCCCAGATGCCGTTTATTTCAAGTGTAGGTCTTATACCCGTTCGTTCATTTGTAGAATATCCTTTTTCGCCCCACAGTTCTTTTACCCCCAAATCTTTTTTATATTCCGATTCATCATAAGGCGCCTCAGCCATTAACTTTCTTTCTTCAGGAGTTGCTTCAACAACATCATCATAAAATCCCGGGATTGTAATGTGATTATTTTCATCATGACAACTGGAAATCATTTCAGCAAGAACAGTTATGGGATTAGCCACTGCACCGCCATACACACCACTATGCAGATCACGATTAGGTCCCGTGACTTCTACTTCTATGTAGCTTAAGCCACGCACACCCACATCTATACTTGGGTTTTCCATGCTAAGCATAGCCGTATCGCTGATAAGAATAACATCTGCTTTTAAGAGATCAATATTTTGAGATACAAACTTTCCAAGATTAGGCGAGCCAACTTCTTCTTCCCCTTCGATTATGAATTTTATATTGGTTTGAAGCGTATTGGTTTTTGCCATCATTTCAAAAGCCTTCACATGCATATAGAATTGGCCTTTATCGTCGCAGGCGCCTCTTGCAAAAATTTTTTCATCTTTTATAACAGGCTCAAACGGGCCGCTGTGCCAAAGGTTAAGCGGATCAGCCGGCTGCACATCATAGTGCCCGTAAACCAATACTGTGGGCTTTGAGACGTCTATAATTTTCTCAGCAATCACCACAGGATACCCATCAGTTTGATGAATGTCAGCTTTATCGGCACCGGCATCAAGCAAAGATTTTTTTACGGCTTCAGCACACCGGGTCATATCATCTTTGTGTTCTTTTTTTGCACTTATTGAAGGAATGCGTAATAGATCAAGTAATTCATTAAGAAATCTGTCTTTGTTTTTTTGCTGATAATCTTTCCAAACTTGCATTATAATAATTTAATAATTAATCTATGGCTAAATGATACTTTGAAGACGCTGTAAAGGTTACATTCAATCTTAACACTTACTGTTAAAAAAACAGCAAAAAAATTTTGGAAATAACATGCAGCAGATATTATTTTGTGCCCAGATTGCTTTTCAATTCATCAGCCTTTGTACTTGTTGCATTATTTATATAATGCTTCGATGCAAAGGCTGAGTCTATTTAGGCGCATCTTGGTTTTTATATTATCAAACAATTTTAGAAAATCTTTCCTCTACATAATTCCAGTTAACAACATTCCACCAATTACTAATATAATCAGGCCGTTTATTTTGGTATTTCAAGTAATAGGCATGTTCCCATACATCCAGCCCCAGTAAGGGAAATCCTTTAATATCACTTATGTCCATTAATGGGTTATCCTGGTTTGGCGTAGAACCTATTTTAAGTATTTTATTATCTGCATATAACCAGGCCCATCCGCTACCAAAGCGATTTTTTCCTGCATCAGAAAACTGTGTTTTAAAATTTTCAAAAGAGGTGAATATACTTTCTATAGCCTTTAATAAAGCGCCTGAAGGTTTATTGTTTTCCTGCTTAGGCCGCATACATTTCCAGAACATTTCATGGTTATAATGCCCGCCGCCATTATTCCTCACCTTGACACTGTATTTTGAAACTCTTGCTAACAGGTCTTCCAGTCCTTTGGATGCATCTATACCTTCAGCAGTTGAGGCTTCCTGTAAATTTTTTGCATAAGTTGCTGCATGTTTTGTATAATGAATTTCCATGGTTCTGGCATCAATCACATCTTCTAAATCAGCATAGGCATAAGATAATGGCTCCTGCGTAAAACCTGTTTTATAACCGGCGGAAGCTATAGGTTTTGTAGAAGAGCAAGATGATAAAATCTCCCCCATTGAAGATAGACCGGCTCCTATAATTACCGTACCCTGCAATGATTGTTTAATGAAATGGCGGCGTGGTGATAATTGCTTTTTCATAAAATGATTTATATAGATACTTGTTTGAAAATCTTCAATTTAACTAACAATGGCATAATGTAAGGTGCAACTTTTCTAAAACTTCTGTAATAAAATTCTTTGCTGAAAAGCTGTGAATCGTGTGTGGCCTTGTATGTAAGAAAAAGGCCAACAGGCGTTAGCACAATAACCGGAAGCCATGTACCGGCAAAGGGATGTAAAAGGCCTTGCTTAACAAATTTTTCCCCAAACATATTCAACAGGTGAAACATTAAAAAGAATATGATAGCCACAACAAGTGGCATGCCTAACCCTCCTTTTCGTATGATGGAACCAAGCGGCGCACCGATGATAAACAATACCAGGCAGGCGGCTGATAATGAAAATTTTTTATGCCATTCAATCTGGTGCAGCAATAATTCTTTTTGGTGAGCTTCAGCATCTGCACCACTTATTTGCGTAATAGCTTTTATAGAATTGACAGAATTTAAGGCCCGGTCATCAATAGATTTTTTTAATGAATCAGGGATAAGTGCATCAAAGTTTTTAGCTTTTGAAACAATTTCATTTTTTGATGGAGAAATATTGCTATCCTGGTATTTAATTGGAGAGAGGTAAATACTCAATTCACGTTTTGACCTGCGCTGAAACGAATCAGGAAATTTTTCTAATGAGTCAATTGTTTTACTCAATTGCCTTGCGTTTTGCATACGAAAACCGGTGCGGAAAAGACTATCAGCCGTTTGCTGAATATCAAGCTGGCTCAGATCAAACAGCTTTTTATATTCTTTAAAACCAAGACGTACAAACTCATTGTTATCTGATGACATTTCTCCTTTTTCAGAATAACGATGACCATTTTGTAA
>JANLXV010000339.1:0-7818 GCA_031365305.1 Chitinophagaceae bacterium | reverse complement strand
CTTAATTGCTGTATATGAAGAAATCTTTTTTATCCCGGATAGCCGGTTTAGCATTTTTTATATTTTTCATTGGCTGTAATTCTTCAACGCTGCCAAATAACACCGGCCTTCATTTACCTGATGATCTTACAGCAGTATTATGGGCTGAATCTCCTATGATATACAACCCAACCAATATGGATGTAGACAGCAAAGGCAGGCTATGGGTCACTGAGGCTGTGAATTACCGTAACTATAATAATGATTCAACAAAATTTTTACACCATTCCCAGGGAGACCGGATAATGATTTTGGAAGATGTTGACCAGGATGGTAAAGCTGATTCTTCAAAAATATTTGTACAGGATAGAGACTTATTATCTCCGGTGGGCATTGCCGTAATTGGTAACAAAGTCATCGTTTCCTGCTCACCCAACCTGATTGTGTACACCGATGAAAATGGAGATGACATACCTGATAAAAAAGAAATTTTACTAACAGGCTTTGGCGGTAAAGATCATGATCACTCTCTGCATTCGGTAACTGCGGGCCCGGATGGCAAATGGTATTTTAATACAGGCAATGCCGGCCCGCACACTGTAACTGATAAAAGCGGCTGGACGCTCCGTTCCGGAAGCCTATACACCGGCGGCTCCCCATACAATAATACCAACGAAGGCAACCGCAAAAGCGATGATGGAAAAGTTTGGGTTGGCGGGCTGGCCTTAAGTATGAACGCTGATGGTACAGGTTTAAAGGTATTAGCACATAATTTTCGTAATTCGTATGAGGTGGTTACAGATTCTTATGGCAACCTTTGGCAAAATGATAATGATGACCAGGTAGTAACCTGCCGCACAACCTGGCTGATGGAAGGAGGTAACGCCGGTTATTTTAGTACAGATGGAACACGTTACTGGCAGGCGGACCAGCGGCCCGGGCAGGATATTTTTGCCGCACACTGGCACCAGGATGATCCGGGCGTAATGCCTGCAGGAGACAGGTCTGGCGCCGGTGCACCATCAGGTATTGTGATGAATGAAAGTGATGCACTAGGTAAAAATTATAGCGGCATGTTGCTAAGCGCTGATGCCGGAAGAAATGTGATTTTTGCTTATCATCCTCATCCCATACAATCGGGTTATGATTTGGGCAAACGTGAAAATTTCATCACTTCTCTTGCTGCCGATAATGAGAGCTATGTATGGAACGACACGACTAACGACAGGCAAAAAGAAAAATGGTTTCGCCCCTCCGATGTAACGATTGGTACGGATGGTGCCATCTATGTTGCGGATTGGTACGACCCTGTAGTGGGTGGACATCAGATGAAAGACAGCTTAGGTTTTGGAAGAATTTACCGCATCTCTCCAAAAAACAAAAAATTAATTAATCCAAAAATTGATTTCAGCACAACGGCGGGCCAGATCCTGGCGCTTAAAAATGCAGCGGTAAATGTGCGCAACAATGCCTTTGAAAAACTCAGGCAACAAGGGTCATCTGTAATTAAACCAGTAAAAGATTTATTGCATGATAATAATCTCTTTGTAAGGGCAAGGGCTGTATGGTTGCTATCTAAATTAGGAAGTGAAGGTAAAGCTGAAGTCGAAAAAATATTAACTGACGCCAACCCCTTGTTGCGGGCTACTGCTTTTAAAGCTTTAAGGCAGGTTGCGGCTAATATAATGCCTTATACTAAACAATTAGCCGCGGATACATCTGCTTTTGTGCGGCGGGAAGTGGCTGTCGCCTTAAGAGATTCATCTTTTGCTGTAAAAAAAGATATACTGCTTTCCTTAGCTGCTAAGTATGATTGTAAAGACAGGTGGTATCTTGAAACCCTTGGCAGTGCTATGGAAGCAGATGCTGACCGATGGTATATTGAGTTAAAATATCTGCTTGCAGAAAAAAATACTACTCCGTCTACACAATGGAAAAAACCTATGTCGGATTTTGCCTGGCGGCTGCACCCGGCAAATGCAACAAGCGATATTATGCAAAGAGCTGCAGATGAAAACCTGCCTGCAGAAGAAAGAAAGAAAATGATAACTGCCCTTGCCTTCATCAATGATAAAGCGGCAGCAGCGGCTATGCTCAGTCTTACCAAATCAACTACCACCGGGATAAAAGAGCAGGCAACATACTGGCTTTCTTTCAGGCAAAGTAATGACTGGTCCGGCTTGCTCAATTGGTCAAAAATAAATTTGAATACAGGTTATGAAAGAAAGCTTGCAGCCATGAAAGTAAAAAGGCAGATCATTATGGACGACCACCAATCAAAAGATGAACGAAGCTGGCGTACAATAGAAATGGCTGCGGATTCTATCGGAGGGCAAATGCTTATTGGCCTTTTGGCAGAAAATAAATTGCCCGCCGTTTTATTACCGGTGGTGCAGGAACATATTTTCAGTAACCCCAACATTTCGGTAAGAGTACAAGCCGGCAAATATATAAAGCATGATGGTGGCGATAAAATGTATGCTATTGATAACATCGCACAGTTGACGGGCAATGTTTCATCGGGTAAAGCTATTTTCATCAATCGCTGCAGCACGTGCCACAGGCATGGCGAAACTGGAAATAATATTGGCCCTGAACTCACCACCATCGGTAAAAAATTTGATAAGATTGCTTTGCTTGATGCTATTGTAAATCCCAGTGCCGCAATTGTTTTTGGTTACGAGCCCTGGCTCATTAATACAAAAGATGGCGAATCAGTTTTTGGTTTTCTAATCTCCGAAAATAAAATATCTGTTGTATTAAAAGATATTGCGGGAAACAAGCATGTCATTCTCAAAAATAAGATCAGCACAAAAGAAAAACAGGAAAAAAGTTTGATGCCTGCGCCGTCCGCTTTCAACCTATCTGAACAGGATCTTGCTGATATTGCTACCTATTTGGCATCGTCTGAAAGATAAGGTTAGGTTCAAAAAAATGTGGTTTTTAAAATATATTGAGCCGAATAGCTTTCTTAATCGGCTCATTTTTGTTTCATTTTTGAGCCGATTAATGTGCATATTCGGCTCATGACAGCCTATAACTGGCAACAAAAAGACTGGCCAAATTTTACTTATTCTCTTTCTAACATGGAAGATGACTTTTTTTTATTTGCAGAAAAAGTTGGGCATCTTGGCGGCGTTTTAAAAGGATTACCGGATGAAGAAAAGATAGAAACGGTTATAGATTTGATGGTTGCAGAAGCTATTAAAACATCGGAAATAGAAGGAGAATATCTAAGCCGCAAGATGTAGTGTCTTCGATTAAAAAAAACCTTGGCTTAATTTCAAAAGTAAAAGTTCAGGATAAAAAAGCCATAGGTATAAGCGAATTGATGATTGATGTAAGACAATCTTTTAAAGAACCATTAACCAAAGAAAAACTATTCACCTGGCATAAAATGGTAATGGGCGGTAATAAAGATGTTGATATCGGTAATTGGCGCACACATATAAAACCCATGCAGGTTATTTCAGGTGCCCTAGGGAAACAAAAAATTCATTTTGAAGCGCCTCCGTCAGCAATGGTTCCAAAGGAAATGAGCCGCTTTATAACATGGTTTAATGATACCGTTCAAGGTGGAAAACGGGAGATAAAAAAACCACCTTTGCGGGCCGCCATTGCTCATTTGTATTTTGAAACTATACATCCTTTTGAAGATGGAAATGGCAGGATAGGCCGTGCCATTGCAGAAAAGGCATTATCCCAGGGAACAGGCCAACCTGTGCTGCTTAGTTTGTCAGCAACAATTGAAATCAATAAAAAAAAATATTACAGTACATTGGAAAAAGCACAACGCTCAAATTTAATTTCACCCTGGATAAATTATTTTGTAAAAACGGTAGTAGCTGCACAAACACAAGCAGAAGCACAGATTGATTTTAAGCTTAAAAAAGTGAAATTTTTTGAGGCTTTTAAAAATGAGTTGAATGATCGCCACCTTTCTGTAATCAAAAAAATGCTGAATCAAGGACCGGGAGGTTTTGAAGGCGGCATGAATGCCCGTAAATATGTTGGTATTACCAAAGCTTCCAAGGCCACTGCCACGAGAGATTTACAATTACTCGCCGGGATTGGAGCATTTATACCTTTTGGCGGCGGAAGAAATACCAGTTATGTTATAAACTTTAAGGAAAAGATTATGCAACGCAAAAAGTAATCAGCGTTTGCAAATCTTTTCAAGTAACAACAATGGCATTTACTCAAAACTTTTGTTGCATTGAAACGTAGTAACTCACATATGACCAATGACTAATTACTAATGACTACTTCTTTGTTTAACAATCCTTTGTAACCGCTGAAAAAACACGGCTGCGTTTGTTACAGCCATAGTTTTATATTTGCCGCACTTTTGCAAAAAACCAGACTATGAGCTTTAAAAAGATCAATAACATTACCGGTTGGGCTGTTTGCCTGATTGCCTGCATGGTTTACCTGATGACGATGGAGGCCACCGGCAGCTTTTGGGATTGCGGTGAATTTATTTCAAGTGCGTTTAAATTACAGATCCCCCATCCGCCCGGAGCACCGCTGTTTGTATTACTTGGCAGGATATTTACTATCCCTTTTGATGCCAAACATGCAGCCACAGGCGTTAATACCATGAGCGCTTTGGCCAGTGGTTTTACCATTCTTTTCCTGTTTTGGACCATTACACACTTTGCCCGTAAAATAGTTCAGGCTGATGTTTCAAAGCTTACGTCAGTACAAACCTTTTCTATTATGGCTGCCGGTGTCATCGGCGCATTAGCTTATACATTTTCAGATTCATTTTGGTATAGTGCGGTTGAAGGTGAGGTTTATGCCCTATCATCATTTTTTACGGCCATAGTTTTTTGGGCTATCCTTAAATGGGAACATGAGGTTACCCAGGAACAGCTCGAAGGCATCAAAGGTCATTTTACAAGAGCTGATCGCTGGCTAATCCTTATATTTTATTTAATGGGTTTATCTGTTGGTGTGCATCTGCTGAATCTACTAACGATCCCTGCTATTGTAATGATTTATTATTTTAAAAGATATACGGTTACTAAAAATGGAATTATACTGGCTTTTATTTTTGGCTGTTTAATTACCGGTGTCGTACAAAAAGCGGTAATTCAATGGAGTATTAGTTGGGCGGGAAATTTCGATATATTTTTTGTGAACAGCCTGGGCATGCCATTCTTTGTTGGTTTCGGGTTTTTCTTTGTAATGGTTGCTGTGCTTATTTATTTCGGGTTGCGGCTGGCTAATCGCAAAAACTGGAATTATCTAAAGCTTGGCCTTTGGAGTGTTGCCTTTATGCTGATTGGCTATTCAACTTATTTCACCACGCTTATCAGGTCAAATGCTGATCCTTCAGTGGATATGTTCAATGTAGATAACCCGGTAAGTTTAGTTGGTTACTTAAGCCGTGAACAATATGGCGACTGGCCGATTTTGTATGGCCAGGATTTTACGGCTGATCCGGTTGATCAAAAAACAATTGATACTTATGTAAAGGGTAAAACCAAATACGAAAAAAGTGGTAAAAAGTATGAGCCGGAATATGCCCCGGAAGACATGCATTTGTTCCCGAGAATGTGGGATGCCAGTAACGACCAGAATCACGCAGATTATTATGCCGCCTATGCAGGCATAGAAAAAGATCCTAACACCGGCGCTTATAACGACAAGCCAACTATGGCTAATAACATTGCCTATTTTGTGGGCTACCAGCTTAACTGGATGTACCTGCGGTATTTCATGTGGAATTTTGCAGGAAAGCAGGACGATATCCAGGGGATTGACATGGGCAATCGCCGGGATGGGAACTGGAAAACCGGTATAGGTTTCTGGGATTCTATCCGCCTCGGTGATCAATCAAAAATGCCTGATAGTTTAAAACATAATAAAGCCAATAATAAATTATTTGCATTGCCTTTAATCTTAGGTATCCTTGGCTTTTTATATCAATACAAAAAAAATAAAAGAGATACATTAATAACAGGCATGTTATTCTTTTTTACGGGTTTTGCTATAGTGTTGTATTTAAACCAGGCCGGTAATCAGCCGAGAGAAAGGGATTATGCTTATGTAGGTTCGTTTTATGCTTTCGCTATTTGGATAGGTTTAGGTTTTCTCTATGTGAAAGAACTGTTTAATAAATACACCAAAAGCGCTGTAGCCAATTATGTGGCTGCAGGCCTTTGTTTATTGGCCGTACCTGTTTTAATGGCCAGCCAGGAATGGGATGATCATGACCGCAGCCGCAAAGTATTGGCAAGAGATCTTGCTATTGATTATTTGGAAAGTTGTGCACCCAACGCTATTGTAATTTCTTATGGCGATAATGATACTTATCCCCTTTGGTATGCCGTAGAAGTGGAAGGCATAAGGCCTGATATAAGAGTGATCAACTCAAGCCTGTTAGGCACTGACTGGTATATTAATCAATTAAGATATAAGTTGAATCAAAGTCCGCCGGTTGATTTGGTATGGACGCCGGAACAGATATTAGGCAGCAAGCGTGATGGTATATATTATTATGCTGGTGCACCGGGAGCAAAAGTTGATCAGAATGTGCCTTTGGATCTTTATACAATGCTTAAAGATTATGCCGGCAGTGATGACCCTAACAGGATGGCTTCAACCCCAAATTCAGAAGACATGCTGAACATTTATCCTACCAAAAAAGTAACGATTCCTGTAGATATAAATGTCGTAAAACAAAATGGTACCGTTAATGCAACTGATAGCGTGGTAAATGAAGTGGTGTTTGATATTTCGAGAAATGTGTTGGGTAAAAACGAAACTGCTGTTTTAAATATTATTGCAGCCAACAGGTGGAAACGGCCTATATATTTTACCTCTCCAAATACACAGCTCGGTTTTGAAGATTATTTAAGAAGTGATGGTCTTACTTACAGGCTTGTACCTGTTAAAAGCGGGGATGTAAATAAAGACTGGGTTGTAGATAAGATGATGAATAAATTTGTATTTGGCAATGCAGATAAGGCAGGTGTTTATTTTGATGAAGAAAACCGCAGGCACTTAAATACTTTAAGAATGCAATATTCATCTGCTGCTATTAATCTTGCTGATAATGACCGAAAAGAGGATGCTAAAAAATTATTGGAAAAATGTGATAAGATGATGCTGCAGGAAAACTTTCCTTATGGTATGGTTGCCCGTAACCAACAGCACAATCAAATTTCAGGACAGTTTCTTTTAGCCTGTTACAAGTCGGGGGATACAATACTTGCGCAAAAAGTAAGTTCATCTTTAAGAAAAGATCTTGAGCAGCAGGTTGCCTATTATGCCAGCCTTGATGAAGATAAAATGATCACATTAAGCAGGGAAAGTGAAATGGTTAATCAATTGCTGCGTCAGCTTCAATCGCTTGAGCAGTATTTTAAAAGCCCGATTTCTGATTCAATAAGTCCTGAGCAAAGAACTCCGGTGGTCAACAACCCCGCCCCTGTAAGACAGGATACGCAAGCAACTGATAATAAAAAATAGTGGGCTCAGGGTTGCCAATCTTGTAAAGGTTAGCAACCCTTTCAGCCAATCCCGGTTTAACTAATACCGGGATTTTTTATTTAACAGGCTGAACTTATCATCAGGTTTAAATGTTTAGTAAATTACAATCTTGCCGAAACCTGAGATAGGTTTATTCTGCTCGCAACGGAACTTTATAACTCTGAAATATTAGTATGTTAGGCCACCACTTTACCAAATATGATCCTTCAGACGGAGAAAAATCTTCTTTTGAAAAATTGCTTGACACATTTGTGCAGTTGCTCACCTACACAAGCGGTGATGTAAGCGAAGCTTTAAGCTGGTTAACAGAATTGGATAAAGAATACAAATTAACTGATG
>JANLXV010000323.1:0-1826 GCA_031365305.1 Chitinophagaceae bacterium | reverse complement strand
GAACTATATTTTACGCTATGTGTGCCAGGTGCCGGATCAATTCTTTTACTGATGATCTCAAGGTCTTCTGCCTTATCGGAAGTTGTATTAATCCACTTATGTTTGGTGGTAATGTTTTTAAGAATTTGTTCTGCCAAAGTAATTGCTGTACCGCTGGGTGCATCTTTTTTTTGTGTGTGATGTGTTTCTTCTAAACTTACATGATATGTACTGTAGGAACTCATCAGCTTTGAAACGTAATCATTAATTGCAAAGAACAAATTAACCCCTATACTAAAGTTAGTAGCTGTAATAAAAGTGCCCTGATGTTTAAGACAATCTTCTTTAACGGCATCAATATGTTTTAACCAACCGGTTGTGCCAACAACAACAGGGATGCCTGCTTCAAAGCATTTTGCTATGTTGGCAACCGCAGTGTCAGGGGTAGTAAATTCAATGGCTACGTCTGCTATTTTAAGATTTTGAGTAGTTAATTCAGCATAATTATTTACATCAATCTTAAGTACAACCCGGTGATCTTTTTTAAGTGCAATGGCCTCAATGGCCTTACCCATTTTACCATAACCTATTAAAGCAATATTCATTTTTTAAATATTAGATCAGGGCAAAAATAATTTCTTCCTGGCTGATTTGTCGTTTAAAATAAATACAATACTTAGGCCTGGCGTAGCATTGCCGATAGTCGGTTTCAATTTCATGGAAATATCATTACTTACATCAAATGATTTAAGATGGGCATCTACGGTAGCATCAACAACATTCAATCCCCAGAACACTAAAAAAAACAAGACGGAATAGTCAACATTCTGCCTGAACGATGTACGATAACTACGGATAGATTCAGGACTCAATTGCTGGAAGCGTTCTTCAATCAGTGCGTCATTAGCGGGGATGGTATCCAGCAAATTAATGTAAGCCTGCTTCAGCGATTTGTAAGTTTTAAGATTGTATACAAAGATGGCTGCTGTTGTGCCCAATGCCCCATATACAATCGGAATTTTCCAGTATTTCCTGTTATAGGCCTGTCCCCAGCCGGGTAAAATCGCAGAACGGATTGCAGCAGTGTGTGGACTATGTTTTTTTTTCACCACAGAATCTTTTGCTGGCAGGTGGCTTTGATCCACACCGTTCTTAGCAATGATGGAGTCATTTCTAACAATGATGGTATCTTTTTTTGCCTGCGAAAACCCGGGTATAACCAGCGTGAAAATTAAACTGAAAATGGTAAGAAATCGAATCATCTTTTTGCCTGCTTAATTTGCAGAGGCGCCTAATTGTTCAAGAATTTTATTGAGTTCCTGCAAAGAATAATATTCAATAGTAATGCTCCCATTGCCCTTGGTGCTATGCTGCAGCTTTACCTTGGTACTGAAATGAGACGCTAAATTATCTTCAATTTTTTTATAAGCGGGTGGCAGCGCACCTTTTATTGAATTTTTAACAGCATCCCCTTTGTATAATTTGCGGACAAGCTCTTCCGTTTGCCTCACAGAAAGGCTTTTTGTATTAATTTCTGAGAAGATAAAAAGTTGTTTATCTACCGTATCCACGTTCACGATCGCCCTGGCGTGGCCCATGCTCAGACTCCCATTTCTAACCGCTATCTGGATATACGGTGGTAATTTCAGAAGCCTGATATAGTTTGCCACGGTACTCCTTTCTTTTCCCATTCTTTCTGCTACCTGTTCCTGTGTAAAGCTCAGGTCGTCCATCATACGCTTATAACTCAATGCAATTTCAATGGCATTCAGGTCTTCGCGTTGCAGGTTTTCGAGTAAAGCAAGTTCGAGCAACTGCTGGTCATCAGCCTGCCTGATATAAGCAGG
>JANLXV010000322.1:0-3326 GCA_031365305.1 Chitinophagaceae bacterium | reverse complement strand
AGTGGTATAGGCCTCTCTTTAGATGCAGGTATAGTAAAAGGTGGTGGATTTTTATTCTTCGATTTTGAGAAAGGCGAATATGCGGGTGCGCTTGAACTGATTATACAAAACACCATCCAGGTAGCCGCCATTGGTATCATCACTACCAAAATTCCTGATGGCAGCGAAGGCTTTTCACTACTCATTATTCTCAGTGTTCAGTTTACACCGGCGCTTTCTCTTGGCATGGGTTTCTTCCTTAGCGGCCTTGGCGGCATGCTGGGTTTAAACCGTACCATAAATGTACCGGCCTTAAGAGATGGGGTTAGAAATAATGCCCTCAATTCTATATTATTTCCTGAAGATATTGTGGCCAACATCAATACACTTTTACCACAGATCAAACAGATATTCCCGATCAAGAAAGACCAGTTCTTTGTCGGCTTTATGGCTAAAATTACCTGGGGTGTACCAACCCTTGTTAGTATTGAATTTGGGCTGATCATTGAATTTACCAACCCTGTTCGTATTGCCATCCTCGGTGTATTAAAAATAGTGTTACCTACTGAAGAAGCCGCTATTTTAAAACTACAGGTAAACTTTGCAGGCATCATTGATTTTGATGAAGGCTACATTTCTTTTGATGCGAGTATCGTTAACTCACGCATTCTTACTTTCACCCTTGAAGGTGACATGGCAGTGCGGCTAAACTGGCGCGCCAATAAAGCTTTCCTCTTATCTGTTGGCGGCTTTCATCCCTCCTTCACGCCACCGGGCAACCTTAACGTGCCATCATTAAAACGGTTATCATTAACTATTTACAGCGGTAATCCTAACCTGGTGCTTTCCTGTTATTTTGCCGTAACCTCAAACACCGTACAATTTGGCGCCAGGATAGATCTGCGCTTTAAAAAATCTTCTTTCAGTATTGTCGGCTTTTTGTTGTTTGATGTACTCTTCCAGTTTTCACCCTTCCATTTTGAAGCACACATTGGTGCAGGCCTTGCAGTAAAATGCGGCAGCAGCACTTTGTGCTCTATTGATCTTGATTTTCTGCTTTCCGGTCCGGCACCCTGGAATGCTAAAGGCACAGCCTCCTTCTCCATCTTATTCATCACTATTAAATTCCGCTTTAACATTACCTGGGGCGATGCGCAGGAAATTAGTGAGCCTTCCATTGCCGTATTACCAAAAGCAAGAGAAGCCTTTGAGCTTGGTGCTAACTGGTTAGCGGAAGTGCCGGATAACAGGTTCAATATTGTTTCCCTAAAAGAACTTAAGCCTTCCGTGGGAGAAATCATTCTGCAACCTTTTGGCAGGCTTAAAATAAGCCAAACCGTTTTGCCGCTGCATATTGATATTAATAAGTTCGGCAACAATGTACCGCTTGATCTAAAGCAATTAAATGTTGATGCTCTACACCTCGGCGATTCACCTCTTGCCACCAGTGAAGTGCGTGATGCCTTTGCACCTGCTGCCTTTCAAAAGCTTAGTGATGAGGAAAAATTAAAAGCAAGTTCTTATTCGCAGGAAGTGAGCGGCGTGCAGGGCGCAGATGATGATCTCGCTGCGGTGTATGGCATCAACCGGGAGTTGGCGTATGATTGCACCATCTCCGACTTTGATCCCTTCCCTAACCCGATTGTAGATTTTGTGCCCTTCAATCTTGCAATATTTAAACTGCTCACCAAAGGCGGAGACATTGCAAAATGCGCCTTATCACAGGAGTATAAAGACAAAGTATTTAGAAAAGATGGCGGCTCTGTTGCCATGCACGATGAAACGTTTGTAATAGTGAATAACAGCACCCTTACACAGCATGCGGCTGATGCCTTTAGTGGTGGCAGCCAGGCGGAAGCACAGTCTGCACTCAATAAAATATTGCAGGCAGATCCATCTTTAAAATCGAACATCAGTATAACACCTGCTTATCACTTAGATACGGCGGAGTAAAAAATAGTAGTGTTTATAAATTTTTTGCAAATTTAAAACTGATTAGGTATCTTGAATTTTATCCAGAAACTACCAGGATCATTCATTTACAAATGCCGTAGTTAGTCTGTTCTCTGTTGTACTTGCCAACTTAATTAAACATCTCGTCCCGTAATCCCGCCCTTCGAAATTTAAATTTTGCGTTATAACAAGTAATAATGCAATAGGTTAACCTATGTAATTTCTATAGCCCAAAATGTTGCTTATTAAAAACGCAGGTATATGAAGCTTAAACTTTTAGCTACAGATAAAACTTTAGTGCCATCCTCTTTAAAAGGGGATGAAAGAAGCTTACGCAGTGGATTTATTGTAATAAGGGTTAGGCAAATTAGAAAAGTTTTCCCCGACCCGGCAGATATACCCGATGCGGATGTACCTGCTTTAAAAACACAATTGACCACTGAACTTGGCCAGGCGAATACCGCAGTGCAGCAGATATTAACGCTTGTACAGGCAGACGAAACCGCTGATAAATTATATAAGTTACAGGATGTAGACAGCAGAGTGAAAAGCGCTTATGTTGGGCAAGGTATAATTACCTCAAGCCTCTCTTCTTTTCGCAAGCTCATGGTTAGGTCTATAAGCTGGTGGTTACTGGGCGATGATTTTGCTTTGGCAGGCAACGTCAGTAATTTACATGAACTGGTTGACAGGAAGCTGCGCATAACCGAACGTATGTTGTATGATGTGGGCAGAGTAGACAACAGGAGCTGGACTAAGAAAACAATTAACGCTAATATTTCCGGGCAATGGAAAGACGGCTGGAACCGTATGTTTGAATATCCCCGGATAAAACAAAGCCTTTTTTTGCAGCAATGTAATCCCGATGCAACTACCAGTATATGTACCAACGCACCGCTTAACGACTGGCATGTGCATGGCAGTACCAATCTTTCATTAGTTAATACTGCACGTGTGAATCCGGTTGCAAGCACCCTGTGGGAGCAGCAGCCCGGTAATTATCATTTCTTTTTTAAATCGCCTGGGGTTAATGACCCTGAAGAGGCATTGAATAAATTATTTACGCCTTCTACCGATTATAAATCAAGGAACCTGCTTTTTTGTGATCATGTGATACACATACTTCACATGGAAGCGCTTCTTTTTAGTAAGAAGAAAAGAAATGCCAGCACTTCCTGGCTGGGAAGTTATATCAACAATGTAAATGGCAAAATGAGAATAGCGTGGCTCTATCTCAATAATGTATCAGAATTTTTAGCCGGACAAAAGGATACAACTTTTTTTAAATACATAAAAGTGAATGTAGGGGAATTGCAAATCGGCGATCAGCTTTTGGTATTTAATCATCCCGCTTACGATAAGGCAACAGTAGGCGGCGTATGGCGACTGGAAAA
>JANLXV010000242.1:0-12692 GCA_031365305.1 Chitinophagaceae bacterium | reverse complement strand
GATAAAATGAAAAAGCAAAGAGGCTTTTTGGCAGAAGATGAACCCAACAACAATGATAATTTCAGGGTAAAAAGATATATATCAAAATACACGATAAACCCTGCTATCACGCATGGCATAAGTGAGTATGTGGGGTCAATAGAAACAGGCAAAATCGCAGATATTGTTTTGTGGAAGCCAGCGATGTTCGGTGTTAAACCCGAAATGATCATAAAAGACGGCATGATCATAGCCAGTAAAATGGGTGATCCAAATGCATCTATTCCCACACCTCAGCCTGTTTTATACCGGCCAATGCTTGGCGCCTTTGGAAGTGCGTTGCAACATATCGCTTTTAAAATGGATCCAAAAATTTGTACTCATGGAAGATAATGTTCAGCCTGCTTTAAATCAATGACATCTCAATTATATATTTCGGCTGCATATAATGGGGCAAGAACAATTTCGGCAAATGCCTTCTTTACACCGCCTTATAAAGTGGCCGATGTAACGCTTGATAAAACCAGTTCAGCTCTCGAATTAATGATCATGAGTTCATCGCCAGGCATTATGGATGGTGATGAACACCGCAGCAAGATTGAAGTAGGTAAGAATTCTAAAGTAATTATAAAGTCACAGGCATTCCAGCGGCTTTTCCCCATGCAAACCGGCGCAAGCTACTTCACCGAAATATATCTTGGTCAAAATGCAGATTTACAATATATACAAAAGCCAATTGTACCATAAGCTGATTCAATCTTTAATCAACATCAAAAAATTTATTGTGCAGCAACCAGCAGATTGATCCTTGGAGAGATTATTACCTGCGGAAGAAAACTTAATGGCGAACGATTTTCATTTTCAAAATTTCATAGCCTGACAGAAATTTATATTGATGATATTCTGGCTATTAAAGAAAATGTTTTAATTGAACCAGCAAACATTTCGCCTTCTTCAATGGGAGAACTCGAAGACTTTTCACACCAATCAACTTTGTTTTGTTTTTTACCTGATTTAAATTCAAAGCTTATCAAACAACAATTGGTTGAATTATCATCACGGCAAAAAAATATGTGTATTGGTTTTACCTGGCCGCAGGAAAAGTTATTGGTCATCCCGAATGCTATGCCATCATGCAGAGAAAGCCTATCATTTACAAAACACCATCGCCGGTATGTTATGCAAAGAAAGAAGTGATGAAGATGAGCGCTAATAAATATTCTTGTGAATTGAAGATGTATAATCAAAAAAAAATAAGAAAAACAAAATTGGAAGTCTCATTAATAAATCATTAAATTTGTCAACCAAAAAAAAAGGCCCATCCGTAGAAACGGATTAGCCTAACGATTGCTTGCTATATGAAAATCTTAAATTAGTTTTTTAATTGCACCTTGGGTGCTTCTGCGATTGCTTGTTATTTTTTATTGATTCTTTTAATACAAACACATCCACAATTCAAATGTAGGATGTGTTTTTTTATGGTACAAAACCATTTGAGCGGCGTAATTTTACGCTAAAAAGAATTTCAGTCTTCCAAAACGCAGTACTGTACTGCGTTTTGCTTTAATTTCTACATGATGCCCAATCGTAATACCGATGCCCTTTTTCAACTGATTCACTCCCTGGAAAAATCCGAAAAGCGTAATTTCAAACTATATATTAAGAGAAACTCTAATAACGAAGATCTAAAGGTGATCGAGTTATTTGACGCAATGGATAAATTGCATGATTATGATGAAACTCACCTGCTAAAAAAATTAAGTTCAATAAAAAAGCCGCAGCTTTCTAATGTAAAAACACATTTATATAAACAATTACTGGCCAGCCTCCGTCTTATAAAAAGTTCAGAAAGTATAGACCTTCAGTTGCATGAACAGCTTGACTATGCAAGAATTTTATACAACAAAGGCTTATACCTGCAAAGCCTGAAAATATTGGAAAGGGTTAAAGAACTCGCTATCACTTTTAACCAGGATAGCTTTCTTATACAGATCATATCTCTTGAAAAGAAAATTGAAAACCTTTATATAACCAGAAGTATTCACGACCGTGCAGAGCGGCTTACTAACGAAGCATTAGAAGTTAATGAAAGAAGGCAGCAGATTACCATGCTTTCAAATCTTGCACTGCACCTGTACAGTTGGTATATTAAAAAAGGTCATGCAAGAATCGAAAAAGATCAGAAGGATATTGAAGAATTTCTTTATAAAAATTTACCAGACAATGCTTTTGAACTAAAGGGCTTTTATGCAAAGCTTTATTTGTACCAAAGTTTTTCATGGTATGCCTTTATACGCCAGGAATTTTTAATGTATTACCGATATACACAAAAATGGGTTGATCTTTTTTCGGAACAACCAAATATGATTACGGTTGAAACGGCGCATTATATTAAAGGCATGCATAATTTATTGAATGCACTTTTTATACTTAAAAACCATGAGAAGTTTGAGATGACTTTACATGATTTTAAAAACTTTTCGCTAACCGATGTAGCCAATAGGTACGATAACAACCGCATACAAACATTTGTCTACATCAGTGCAGCCAGCCTTAATCAACATATCATGGAAGGCAGTTTTAAAAGCGGGCTTCGCTTAGTTCCTGGTATTGAAGAAAAATTACACCTCTATCATTCTTACATTGATACTCACCGCATTTTGGTTTTCAATTATAAAATCGCCGGACTTTATTTTGGAGCAGGTGAATATGAAAAGGCGATAGATTACTTAAATAAAATCATCAATGGTGATCTTGATCTGAGGTTAGACCTTCAGTGTTATGCACGCTTGCTGCATTTATTAGCCCATTATGAATTGGGCAATTATGACCTGATGCAATACCTCGTAAAATCTGTTTACAGGTTCATGCAGAAGATGGAAAACCAAACAGTGGTTGAAAAAGAAATGATGAAATTTTTAAGAGGCTCTTTACAAAAATCTCCGGCTGAGGTAAAAGATGATTTCAAATTGTTTTTACAAAAGATTAAAAAATTTGAAACCAGCCGTTTTGAAACAAGAGCCTTCTCTTATTTTGATATAGTAGCCTGGATAGAAAGTAAAGTTTACCACAAGCCCATGAGTGACATTATCTTGAAAAGATGGAAAGGCCGTAAGAAAAGAGTTTATGCCACAATCAAAGATCGGAGTAAGCGGTAGGCTTTAGTATTATGCTTTCAATTCTTGAAACCGAAACTTTATTTTGAAATTCCGGAACCTCCTGTACTGCCTTCCATCTCGGATCATCACCAAAACTTTTCCAGTGGGGTTTATAGTCATCAATACTTTTGAATGCGGGCATGTACATAAAATTAGGCATGCGTGTACCTGAAATTACTTTAGCATAAAAAACAACTTTAAAATCCAGGTCTTTAAAAATGTTTATCTCTCCTCCCTCATTAAACATCTTTATTTTTCTTTGATGAAGATCTAAAGTTGGGCTTTCATAACTTCTGAGTTCAAAAACACGTTCAGGATTTTTTAATGCCGGCAAAACCAATTTTGGCTGATCATTAAAAGCTTCCAGCAATATTGATTCCACTCTTTCAAACGGCGCTTTATCAGCCTGGGCCTGGGTAAACAACATGCCGGAGTTTGCAAAATCATCATCTTCCATAAGTTTGCCCTCTGTTTTTTGCCATTGCTCAAGCGAAGGATATGCAACAAAAACATACACAATTTTATCTGTCAGCGTATCAATACCGGCTGGCTTAAAAACACCAACATTCTTAATGCCCTGCCTGTGTAATGCAGGCAAATAGCCCTTTTCCAGGTAGTCATCTACTTTAGCAAGTTGCTCAGTGGTTTTAGTATGATACAATTTAAACTGGTAATATTCCTTTTGCATTTTTTGAGCCTGGGCCGATAGGCCAATGCAAAAAATAGCAATCATTGTAAATATTGTTTGTACTGAAGTTTTAATCTGTAGCATTAGAAAATATTATTGAAGTATTGAGTTTATGGATTTTAATTCATCTTTTGAAAAATGATAATTCTGCAGGCTTTGCAATGAATCAGTGATTTGTTCAGGCCGGCTTACGCCAAGTATTAAAGATGTTATTACCGGGTTGTGTAATACCCATGCGAGGGCCATTTGAGCTAATGTTTGCCCACGTTGTATAGCGATATCATTCAGATGGTTAATCTTAACTAATTTTTCTGCAGTAACATCATCAGCTTCAAGTGCGCCATTGCCCCTGCCGCTTGCAGCACGGGAATTTTCAGGAACACCTTTAAGATATTTGTTAGTTAGCAAGCCCTGTGCTAAGGATGAAAAAGCAATGCATCCGACTTTCTCATCTTCAAGAACATCAAGCAGGCCATCTTCCACCCATCTTTCCAGCATGGAATATTTGGGTTGATGTATAAGACAAGGCGTACCGAGTTGCTTTAAAACATCAATGGCTGCCTGCGTTTCATTAGCATTGTAACTGGAAATACCAACATACAAAGCTTTCCCTTGCCTTACGATCAGATCAAGTGCCATCATAGTTTCTTCTAATGGCGTATCAGGATCAGGACGGTGATGATAAAAAATATCAACGTAATCAAGTCCCATTCTTTTTAAGCTTTGATCAAGACTTGCAACTAAGTATTTTTTTGAACCCCAATCGCCATAAGGCCCAGGCCACATACCCCAGCCTGCTTTTGTAGAGATAATAAGTTCATCACGAAAAGGCTGGAAATCTTTTTTAAAAATCTTACCAAAATTGTCTTCTGCAAAGCCAGGTGGCGGCCCATAGTTATTGGCAAGATCAAAATGCGTAATGCCATTATCAAAGGCCAGTTGTAAAATTTGCCTGCCGTTCTCAAAATCATCTATGTTGCCGAAGTTGTGCCAGAGGCCGAGCGATATAGCCGGAAGCTTTATACCGCTATTGCCACACCTGCGGTATTCCATGGTATCGTACCTGTTTGGTGAAGGTGTATAACTCATTTAATCTACTTTGAAATATTTGCCTTAATGTAATTGATGCTTTGTGTGATACTATCAAATGGAGACCCCGGTGTTTTATCCTGTTCAACAAAGAAGTATTGAAGCCCTGCCTTATCAGCATGTTTAAAAATATTTTTAAAATCAATGACGCCGTTTCCAACCGCTGTAAAATCTTTTGCAGCAGTTTTATCCATGTCTTTAACATGCCATAAAGGGTAACGGCCCGGATTTTTTTCAAACATTGCTACAGAATCCTGCCCTGCTTTAGCGATCCAATAATGATCCATTTCCATTTTCACAAGGTTCGGATCAGTGTTGTTTAAAAGTATATCATACATAAATACACCTCCTTCTTTTTCAAATTCGAAATCATGATTATGATAGCAAAGTTGAATACCGGCTTTCTTACAGGTTTCACCAGCCTTATTTAAATGCCCAGCGAGGGCTTTGTATTTATCTGCGCCTCCTCTTTCGGCAGGCGATAACCAGGCGCAAACCATATATTTTAAACCAACGGCAGCGGCATCATCAACCGCCTTATCCCATTCATGTAAAATAGTGCCTTTAACGGGTTCACCCTTATCCATCTCTTCGCCAAGGCGGTAATGAGCGCTGGGCATTATTAAATTATTTTGTTTAAGAAGAGCGGCAAATGCACCAGGCGTCATACCATAAAATAGCTGCGAGCCTGTGTAGGTAGCGCCTTCAACAGAATTGAAGCCAAGCTTTGCCACACGGCTTAAAGTACCGGGGGCATCGGTGCCCATGGCATCTCTAACCGTATACAGTTGCAAGCCTATCAATGAGGATTTTGCATTTTTATTGCAGGATGGCGCCATTAAAAACCCTGCCGAAATAACACCGGTTGTTTTTAGAAAATGTCTTCTTGATAGCATCGTAATAGTTTGTATAAATGTAGGGTATTGGGATAAATAATCAGGGATGAGATTTTAATTTTTTTGCTGTAGCAATGGTGCTCCTATAATTACGCTAATCATTTTCAAAAAGCTAATTTTGTAAAAATTTGTAACATGGTTTTAGTATTAAAAAGGGGAGCCGGCAAAAAGGAGATAAATGCTATTCGTAAAAAACTTGGTAAGATGCCAGTTAAAGGTGTAGATACAAAGAAGTATTGTGGTGTAATTAAATTGAAAGAAAATCCATTGGACATTCAAAAAA
The DNA here is from genome assembly GCA_031365305.1 of Chitinophagaceae bacterium. Lineage (GTDB taxonomy): Bacteria > Bacteroidota > Bacteroidia > Chitinophagales > Chitinophagaceae > Ginsengibacter. The sequence goes on along the minus strand of JANLXV010000242.1, from coordinate 6,599 downwards.
GGCTGAGAAATGAGTGGGAGTAAATTTCTCCTTGACACTAATGCGGTGCTTTATATATTGAGTGGTGACGAAGTATTAGCCGAATTATTAAACGGTGAGCAATTATATATATCCATTATCACTGAGATTGAACTCCTTAGCTTTACGAGCATTACTTTAAAGGAACTACAGTTAATAAAAAAATTTTTGACACAATTTATAATTGTAAATATTGATGATGCAATAAAGGAGCAAACAATTGAAACTAAAAAAGCATTTCAATTAAAATTACCTGATAGTATCATATCTGCTACGGCTATTGTATTGAACATTCCTTTCATAACGTCTGATAAACAGTTTCGCAAAATTATTAACCTCAATTTGCTTCTCTACGATAAATAAGCTTGTGCGGCGCCCTATATGATAAAATTTATCTGTATAATTTCTCTTACAATAATCTTGTTGTTATATCAATATTTTAGAAGACGCAGGGAAACGATAAAAATGCTCGTTCCCGATCATGTAAAAAACACTCATAATAAGATTATAGTTTCAGGTGATAAGCTCAAAATATTTACAAGACCATATTATGAAGATAAGCAGGAAGAAGAATTTTCGAGCACTTCGGTTATGTTAGACAGTTTAGTGAGAGATACTCCGCCAGGAAAAGTGTTGAAGCATGTATCAGTACTATCCTATGAAGATTTCTTTTTACGTGGTGAGCAAAAAACACTGAATAGTTACCCGGTATATATGTCTGAGCCACTTATAAGATACAAACTTAAAGCACATGAATTAATTGATATTTATTACAAGGAAGAAGATGTGATTAAAGCCCATTTTCTTTATCTATAAGTTTCAGAATTTCTTCTAAAGTTTATGCCAGCAACACCCGGTTCGATTTTTGAAGCACAAATCAATACTCTCTAAACCGAATATTCTATATTTATTATATGAAGATTAATAAACATTACCTGTACACCGGGATCACAACCCTTTGTTTGTTAAGTGGCATTAAAAATAGCTTTGCGCAAAACCTGGATACAACAAAGCAAATAAGATTGGCGGCAGGCGCTGAATATCAAAAATCGAATTTTTATCAATCCTTATGGGGGCACAACTATCGCATGGAATGGACAATGCCTGTGACCTTCCCGGTATTCATGTTGGATACAGCATTTGGGGGGTTAACCCCTGTAAAAGCCGGTGGCGGCAACCAAAGCAAATCTCTTCAACTCAAAACAAAAGACGGCAAATATTATGCGCTTCGCTCAGTAAATAAAACGCTGGGCAAGGTAATTCCGGATCAGCTTGAAGGCACATTTTTAGAAGACATTGCCAATGATGAAATATCCATGTCTCACCCGTATGGTGCGCTGGGCGTGGCTTATATGGCAGAAGCTGCAGGTATTTTTCATACTTATCCGAAGTATGTGTATGTACCCAAACAAGCTGCGCTGGATACTTTCAATGAAAAATATGGCAATACATTGTACCTGCTTGAAGAACGCCCCGATGAGGATTGGAGCAATGCCCCAAACTTGGGCGGCTTTAAAAAATATTATGATAGCAAAACGGTAAGAGACAAGTTGTATGAGAAAAACACCAGGAAAGTAGACCAGGAGGCTTTCATGAAATCACGGCTTTTTGATATGTTCATAGGAGATTGGGACAGGCATGAAGACCAGTGGAAATGGGGTGAAATTGAAACTGACAGCGGCACAACTTTTATTCCGGTTCCGGTTGACAGGGATCAGGCATTTTCTAAATATGATGGCCTTTTACTAAAGACGGCTATCTCGTCCGCAGGTATGAAATATCTCCAAAGCTTTGATAACGATATAAAGTATCCACAGGGTTTTAGTTATGAAAGAAGAAACCTTGACCGCTTTTTCACCAACTCTCTTTCCCTTGATGAGTGGCTGCAGGCAGCTAAAGAATTACAAAATGCCTTAACTGATGAAGCAATTGAAAAATCAATAAGGCAAATGCCTTTTGAAATATTTGCATTGTCGGGCAAAGACATCATCAAAAAACTGCAGTCACGGCGTTCACATTTACAGGAATATGCAACAAAATATTATGAGTTTTTATCAAAGAATGTAGACATAGTTGGTTCGGCAAACAAAGAATTTTTTGTAGCAAAGCAATCACCAGGTAATACCGAAATTTCTTTATACAGTAAGAAACAATCTTTGGATGGTAAGCCATTTTATACCAGGATTTTTAAAGACAACGAAACGGACGAAATCCGTTTATATGGTGTTGCCGGAAAAGACAGTTATGAGGTAACCGGCGGAGGTAGCAAAATAAAATTGCGTTTAATAGGTGGCGTAGATGATGATAGCATGTTACTTTCTAACAGCGGTAAAAAAGCGAGAGTGTATGACGATAAAACCGGAAACATCATCACGCCAAAATCTAAAGCCAAGCTTCACTTATCCAACGACAGCAGCATTCATGCTTTTGAATATGATGCTTTTCGCCCTGATAAAAAAGGTTTTAAACCAATCATTTCTTACAACAGTGATGACCGGTTTTTCATTGGCCTCATTTATAGCAAGCAAGAACAATTGTTTCGCAAATCACCCTTTCTTTATCATCAAAGCATAGGTGTTAATTATTCACTTACACAAAAGGCTTTCAGCACAAGTTATTATGGTTTTCTGCCAGGTTTTAGCGGCAAGTGGAATCTTGTATTAAAAGGTAACTATGATGCCGTGAGATGGAAAGTGTTTTATGGCTTAGGAAATGAAACGCCCAACACAAACGCTGACATCAATTTTTACAGAACGCGGGCTTCGCAATGGACGGCTGAAGCAGGCATAAACCGGCTGATGGGTAAAAGTAATTTTACCTTCTCCGGCATGTATAACAGCGTAAACATTTTGAACGATACTGATAAATATTATTCAAAAAACTTTTTGCCAAACAACCCGAGAAAATTTAGAACAGATTACTATGCCGGAGGTAAAATTAATTACAACATCTTAGCCGTTAACGATTCTTTAGTGCCCGAAAAAGGGATAGCCTTTTGGGCAAACGCAGGTTATAATTTTAATTTGAAAACTGATGCTTCTTCCTTTGGTGATTTTGGCGCACAGGTTAAATTTTTTATACCACTCATCAGCAAGTTTTCTTTGGCCATCACAGGTGGCGCAGAAACTATAACGGGGCATCCTGATTTTTATCAGTATCCGTCTATCGGCGGGCCCGCAAGTTTAAGAGGCTATCGTACCAACCGTTTCAGGGGTAAGTCAACTTACTTCAACACCAATGAGCTTAGGTATATCACCAATCTTAAATCACATTTATTAAATGGAAAAATTGGCCTCGTAGCCTACTTTGATGATGGCAGAGTTTGGATACCGGGAGAAACCTCCAATACAATTCATACCAACTATGGTGGCGGTTTGATAGTAGTGCCATTCAACGGCATTTATGTTGATGTTACTTATGGCATAAGCAAAGAAGATAAACTAATACAATTAACCGTTAGAGGAAAATTATAAATAAATATTTATCAGTTCTATATTTCAATTTCAGCAATATAAGAGTTTATGTTTTCACCAAGTTTTTTTACAACAGCATCTCTTATATTACCGTAAACTTCTGCATTTAAAGTCCCGACACGTGAAGAATATTCGAGTTTTGTCTTATCTTTTTTAGAGGTGAAGAATAATATTTGTTTGATCTTTTTGCTCGATGTCAAAAGAAAAGTTCCCAACTGGATGGTAACTGCATCATTCTCTTCTGTGGCAAGCGCTATCTGGAAACAACCTTTTGACAATGTGTGTGTATTTTTTTCAAAGGCAATAATCTTATGATCTTCATTACTCATCTTTTTCAGTGATTCCAAAGTTTTGGTTATGGCTGCTATATAGCCCCCCCCAAATGCCCCTGCCAGGATATCTATGATGGCTTCCTCAATTTCGAAAACACTTTTAGTATCCTCAAAGACTGACATTTCAGCGGACTGAATATTCCAGCCAATTTTAGAGAGCGTATCTATAAAGGCCGTGTACCACTCTGTAATATTCTCCTGGTCAGGAAATTTTTTATTTGCCGCCATTTGGGCGAGTAATGTTGAATTAAGAACATCCTTCCGGTTTTGTTCATTTACCTGCGACACGAAAGAAACAACGCTTTTATCAGCAAGAAAGGATTGCTCTTTACCTGCGTCAATAATCTCTACCGGCTCACCAGACCGGGTTAACGAAACTTCAAACTTTTCTTTAGGAGGTTGTACCAGCAGATCAGAAATAAAATGGATGGGATCATTATGTTGCATATTTCAATTTTTAAATAAATGTGATGAGTAAAGTATGATCAATATAATTTTATAAAACCAGTGTACTTCTAGGTAAGTAACTGTTATTAATCGCTTTCGCTTTCAGAAAGCAGATCGGTATCATCATAACCTTCATTTTCTTTTGCAGGGTCTTTCGGCGCCGGTAAAAATTTTTCACTATCTTCTTCAGAACTAATCGGCTTTGTACCATCATCATGTCTTATTTTAATTGCCCGGGATACTGCAGGTTTGTATGCCGCAGCCTGTACACCTTTTACTACCTCGCCCCAACTAAAAGCAGGGCCAATGTCCCATTTACCATCAGGCCGGTAATTAACATGAGATACAATGCCTTTAAATTTTAAAACTTCATCGGTGGTTTCGTAGCGGGTGGCTTCCGGCAAAAATTGTCTGGGTATATTATATTGTTTAGTAAGATATCGCAGTAATATAATAAGGCTATCGTACTGGGCCGGCGTATGCGCTGCATAATACTTTTGTTGCCTGAAAGGTTGCGTTAATTTTATAAATTCAGTCTCGTCATCTAAAGAACAGTAAACATCCATAGGGCCTCTAAGGCCTTGCATATTTCTTTGTCTTGAATAATAGGTTTCAAGGTTGCCATCCCGCTCTGTAAGAAAGCCATAGTTTGAAAGCTCAATGCCTATTGAACATTTGTCCTGTGCATTGCCTGTATTCGTGTTGCCAATACCTTTCCCAATGTGTCCCGACCAGAATTTAGAAGAAAATAATTGATACACAGTACCGTCTCTTGCAATTACAAAAGCTACACTCACGTGCCTGTTATTAGTTGTAAGCGTGGGAATATCTGATGTAATTGTACCGGCTGTATAATGAATAACTATACGTTCTTTTGGATGTACAGTGTCATAATAATAACCCGCCCTTTTTGGTGACGTGCATAAATAGCCGTCAACAAATAAGTCTTCTCCTGGCACAGCAACATGTATTCTGCGAAGCATAAACTCACCATTGCCGCCGTTGGCCAAAAATTTCTTTTCAAACTCTTTAACTGATGTAGCACGCATTGTTGAAATTTAATAGGTGATTATTTTTTCAACGGGTATAAAATAGGTGTATTTATGTTTCAATTAAGAAACAAGACGGATCGGTCTATTTGATATTGAATAGCGGAGGCGTTTAAAAGAGGCTAACAATCTATTTACTAATGTACAAACTTTATCTATTTAGCAACGTACAATAATTTTATGGGTACATCAATAAAATTCTTTTACAGGATTACACATGCCGCCGATAATCAAAGAGCAGGAAATAGCTAACTTCAATATTCAACCCCAACTATTTGTCTTCAACGTCTTCAACACATTTGCAGCGAACACTTACGCCAACCATGCTATGGGGCCTCGGTGTTGGTTACGTTATCTCAGGTATGTATTTTGGTTGGAATTTAGGGCTTGAGCAAGGTGGCACTCTTGGTATGGCTGTTGCCACTTTTTTCATCATCATATTTTACATCTGCTTCACTTTCAGCTATACAGAACTGGCCTGTGCTATGCCCAAAGCCGGTGGCGCTTTTCATTATGCCAAACAGGCCATGGGCAAGGATATCGGCTTTATCACCGGCATGGCCCAAAACATTGAATTTATTTTTGCACCACCCGCAATAGCCTTTGCTATCGGCGCTTATTTTAATTTATTCTTTCCGCAAATACCGGTTATAGCAATCGCCATTTTTGCTTATATTGCTTTTACAGCCTTAAACATCATTGGCATAAAAGCAGCGGCAATTTTTGAGTTGATTATAACCATACTTGCTGTGGGTGAACTGTTGCTCTTTTCGGGTATTACTTTACCATCATTGACATTGCAACATCTGCAACAGGATGCTTTACCGCATGGCTGGCAGGGCGTGTTTGCCTGTATCCCTTTTGCTATATGGTTTTTCCTGGGCATTGAAGGCGTTGCTAATGTTGCTGAAGAAACCCTAAAACCGCAGCGCACAATTTTTATTGGCTTTGGCTCTGCTATTCTTACATTGGTGATATTGTGCATACTTACTTTCGTAAGTTCAGTTGGTGTTGCCGGCTGGAAGGCCATTGTTTATAAACCCGATGGCTCGGTCTCTGATTCACCGCTGCCGCTAGCGCTCGGGCAGCTTGTAGATTCTAACGACCTGTTATATCACTTATTAATTACCGTTGGTTTGTTTGGCCTGGTCGCTTCATTCCATGGAATAATTTTAGCCGCGGGCCGCTCAAGTTTTGAGTTTGGAAGAGTAAAATTTGCACCACCTTTTTTAGGAAAGATCCATACTAAATTTAAAACACCCGCCAATGCTTTGCTGGTA